>JAESQG010000219.1 GCA_016765265.1 Pseudomonadales bacterium
AGAACATGTATCCCATCAGCCCCTTGCGTGTGATATCGCTTAGCCTCAGGACGACTNACCAGTTTACCNNCTAAGTCAAAGGACCAACCGTGATACATGCACCGAAACATTTTACCATTGCCTTGCTTCTCCCGACACACCATCGCACCCCGGTGAGGGCAGGTATTAAAAAAGGCCCGAGCAACCCCATCGGTGCCTCTCACGAATATAAGCTGTCGACCGCCCACATCGCGAGATAAGAAATCTCCGGGTTTTTGAATTTCACTTTCATGACCAATGTAAAGCCAGCACTTGTCGAAGATGTGTCGTTCTTCCTGCGCTAGAATTTGGTCATCTACAAAAACCCGCCTGTTGACTTGAAAAAGTGACTCGCTTTGACTCTCCCTAATGTAAGGTTCATCAACGATATCAATTTTCATTTTATCATTTGTTTCCATCGTATCTGTTTCCCTTTACTCATTAGTNCTCTTTAGCCGACTCGACTTTTTAGGTTTAAGTAATTCAAGTTCTAAGTAGTTCTAGTTATCAATAATTCTAAGTCTAAATAGATCAAGGCCTAAAGAGAGCAAAACATTTCTGTGAATTAAAGATCCACGTCTCAAGATAGTCGATGATCTCGGGTTTATAATCGGGCACCACTCCAGACAGGCACACCCAGTTTTTAAATTCCTGACAACCTGCATCATCGATTGCCTCATTTTCAAGATTCGACCAGACTTTATGATTACCTTGCTCTAGTTCCTCAAAGCGCTTGCGATCGAATTCGCGGTCAGGATAAAGCCAATGATGTTTTTCAGTGAGGAAAGCGTGAGACCAACCTGAAGACGCCATGACAACGAATCGTTCCGGACGGTCCTCAAGAACCTGTCGCAAAGTTTCTCCCAATTTAAAACAAGTCTGTGGTGTGGGACCTGCTGGACCGGGAGTATCAAGATAGGCGTCTTTTTCTGAATCAGGTCGTTTATCAAAAAGATGCGCGGCTCCACCACGAGTAGATATCACTCCCTTTCCATAACAATTCACTGAGATGGGAATAATAGGATAAGACCAACCCTGCTGCTCCCAATCCAAAAAAACCATGGCGTTCGAAAAAGCGTGGGACAAAGTGGGATAGTTGGAAAATTTATAGGAGTAGGCGATGGGAAAGTGGCTAGATATAATCTGATCAGCCAAGGTCCTGGCTAACTGACCCGCGCCGGGAACAGTAAAAGTATGCTCTGGATCAACTCCCCAGANATTTTTATTACTGTTGACAAACTTANAAGGTCTGGCCGGAAATTCATCCATGCAATACATGTTAAAGGGCGGGATGACATCTTCTTTAAAATTTTCGTACTGATCATCACCAAAAATAATAATGGCATCGGGCGCAAAATCATCGATGGCTTTACGCACTTCTTTTAATGCTTTTTTGTGCCGCTCCTGATGGCTACGCGCCTGCGCGCTCTTATCTTGCCACTCTTCCTGCATCTCCTTTGGCCAATTAGAAGGCTGTTTCATCTCGTCCGGTACCAGACGACTGGTCATTATCCCGCGCAGCAAATTGACATAGGTATCTGGAAATCCCAGTAAAGGTGGGTAATGCGTGATGCCCACTCCCAATATTTCTGCCATATTGCCTCCGTGTCTTNTGATTTAGGATAATACTGACGAANNTGANCTACCTCAAGCGGGGCAGCACTTCGTCGTTGAATAAGGTAAAAGACTCGTTGGAAAGTGGCGAGCATAATAAGTAGTTGAGTTTGTTCTTCTCCTCATACTGAATAAGCGTATCAGCAACCCGCTCAGGGCTTCCCCATATAATCACCTTATCAACATAACGCTTTACTGGATCGTACTCTCCGCCTGCCGCTTTTGCAGCAAGAGGGTTCTTTGCATAGCTATCCGTTGTCCACGCTGCACCTGACTCTGCCACGCGTCGGGCTTCTTTGTCAGTACGCGCTATAGCTAACAAACGAGCAACGGGGATATCCCGACCTTCAACCACGTGGTTATGAGCAGCTAAGGTGGAATCATAAAGTTCACGNTGGGCGGTTATCTTTGATATNGACTCATGAGGGCTCATCATTATTGTGTGTCCTTTTTCCGCNGCCCAAGTAATGGCGTCAGTGGAAGCAGCAGCCATCCAAACCGGAATAGGATCTTGCACGGGTTTTGGTAATACCTCGACATCTTTATACCGATTGAACTTCCCCTCGTAGCTAAACTTCCCGCTTTTCCAAGCCTCTAATACGATTTCCACATTCTCCCGGAATATCGGGTGTTTTTGTTTTCGGTCAATACCGAAGGTGCGAAACTCGGTGGGNTCAAAACCGCTGCCNGCACCCCANTTGACTCTACCGCCNGACAATACATCNAACAGCGCGATNTCTTCAGCCANGCGAATNGGATTGTAGAATGCAGCAAGGGAAACACCCGTCCCNATNCGCANNTTTTTGGTGTGNGCNGCAAAGTGNGTTCCCATCATATTTATNGAAGGGCATACGCTATAAGTGCTGAAATGNTGTTCGGCTATCCANACGGCATCGTAGCCATTGGTATCCATNATTTGCACCCGCTCCANGGCGCGATCATAGACNTCCTTCAANTCACCCCGTCTATCTGGCCAACTGAAAAATTGTANNACNCCNAATTTCATANCCGTCCNCCCNNTCTACNGATAANTCACANTATGCCTCTTCTGCAAACTTCGCTTCTATTTGCAAATAGCCATTGGGATCAGGGTGCTTAGACCACACCTCCTTCCAGCCCTCTCCCCCNAATACAGTTTTATGGCCGGCCTTGCGAGCATCCATCGAATCCCAGCGAATGATCCAGGTCACATTAGCGGAACCGTGTTTTGGCGACATGGGATCTCCGCCGGTTATTTCAGGTGCTTCTCCGTTATCCAGCCAAAATCCGACAACATCAAGATTGGCCTTTAAAAATGGAGCCGCTTCTTTTAGCGCCCATTGCCGATAAGCTTCAAATTTATCGGGTGCATAGTGATAATTGCGTATTTCAAACATTATTGGTCTCCATTAACTTTCATTCCGAATCTAAGATTTTTTCTTAATATCACAATCAGCCTATAGACGCCCCACATAAAACGCAAGGACCATCGGACGGACTAAAGTATGGGCAAAGCCTGAATTGATTTCACAACAAGTGCTTAATCCGTGGACGAGGAGCTACGCTAGCTCTTGTCATTAATAAAACGGTCACTGAGGAAACGGTCACTGATTAAATTATCGCAAAAGAAAATCGGGGTGGATTTTTTGAAAAGGGATCTTTAAACTTCCAATACTGCGAGACCAACCAATAACTGGATTAAACCAAGTTAAGCCAAACATACATTTACACTTCTATAAAAAATACAGGGAGAAAAAAATGCCTACTCCACCTGCTGAAGAAGAAGTACTAAGCTGGTTCGATAAACTTTCAAACTGGGGCCGCTGGGGCGACGACGACAGCCTTGGAACCATGAATCATCTGACACCGGAGAAAAAAATTTCCTCCGCGAAGTTAGTCAAAGAAGGGCTTTCGGTATCTTGCAGTTGGGATATTAGAACCGGACTGCAACCCGGAGCTACAGTCGAGTCACAGCGCTATATGCTACACACAGGACTGGGCCTGGAGGAGGAAGGTCGCAAGGGCTTGTTTGGCGGAGGCCGAGCCGGCGCCGCACAGGAATATATTGGCATGGTATTTCACGGCCTTGATGTCACCCACCTGGATTCACTCGCCCATCTGTTTTGGGATGGCAAGATGTACAATGGCGTCTCTTCGTCAATGGTATCGGATCGCCAGGGAGCTCAGGTACATGACGTCCTGGCAGTTCGTGACGGTGTCACAACACGCGGAGTGTTACTCGATATTCCCCGTTTGCGTGGTGTCGATGTGCTCGATGCCGACGATCATGTTTATCCCGAAGATCTGGAAGCAGCAGAAAAAGCAGCCGGCATAAAAGTGGAACCCGGCGATGTGCTGTTAGTTCGCACTGGCGAAGGTTTCGCTAGAAGAGCACAGAAAAAAAACTACAACGCCAATAAACCCCGCTCCGGTTATCAAGCCGCTTGTTTACCTTGGCTACAGGAACGAGGTGTCGCCATGATAGGCTCGGATGTCGCTCAAGATGTCACTCCCGCAGGCTACAAAACGGTATCGATGCCCATTCATATGGTAGGTATCGTGGCCATGGGGCTGTGGTTAATCGACAACTGCCAGCTGGAAGACTTGGCGGCAACCTGCGAAAAGTTGGGACGTTGGGAGTTCCAGTTTATGATGGCTCCGATTCGTTTTCNGGGCGTGACGGGTAGTCCTGTTAATCCCCTCGCCATTTTCTAAGGCTTGCGAAGCTATGTCTAGAAGTGAAGCCATGTCTAGAAGCGATGACTAGGAGTAAAGCGATGACCAATAGTATTGATACTCCACTACTGATTATCGGCGGTGGCATAGCCTCACTGCTGGTGGGCCAGATGGTCAGTGACGCGAGTCTGAGCAGCCTTATCGTGGGGCATAAAGCGCTTAGCGGGGATGAAGCTGTGGAACTTGACCAGGATTCCATAGCTTTGCTTCGACCCCACGGCATACTGAATGTGCTAAACCCTTACGCCGTCAGCCAAGAACCCCTGACCATCAGCCAGGTGGTATTTGAAAAAGTCCTCAAACACCACTGTGTAGTGAACATGAACATTACCGTTTATGACGATATGGAAATACAGGGATTAACCACTGAGGGTGAGGGAGCTTCCGCTACACTGAGTGACGGCAAGACTCAATGGCAAGTTCACGCCGATAGATTCATAGACACTTCTGAATTAGCCACGGATCTTAACGGTGCTATTAAAGCAGGCGCTGTCCTGGCTCAGGGTATTCTTGCGAGTTTGTGAGAAGTACACAAGCATGACTAGTCCTGAGAATGGTGGCTGCTCATGCCTAAGTTATTTCGTAGCACCGATGACATCCAGTAATAATTCAGAACTGCTAAAATGATCCCTATGCTTGATCTTTTCTGCCAGCATCCTTGCCTGGGTAATCTTAATATTATCCTCAAGATCTTTTATTTGTGGTTTTTTGTCCGCTTTAAATTCTGCATCTTTAGAGGCCACCATCAGTTCTCGGAATCTTTCGATTTTTTCTTCAAAGCCTCTGACCTTTGCCTGGTAGCCATATAGCTTTTTACCATCCGAATAAAGCTCGGAAAAAGCGGCTCCGCATACATTATGATACTTGCCACCGTTTGCACCCAAGATATAGGCATTTGTCGAACTACAATACTGAGTAATGCCTGAATTGTAGGTTCGAATATAATCAGGTAACGAGCACCGAGGGTTCATCAAGTTTCCATTTTTTCCCGATTGAAAATGATCAAAAGTATTACAATAGGCNCTAATACCGCTGTCATAACCGGATTTATATTGCNCCGAATCCACTGCCACTCCGTGTTTTGNGCAGGCCTTTTGATNTTTTTNAATGCGAACATACTTGTGTCCCTTGAGTCCATCTTGATAACCAATATCTTGCCACTCACTGAGAAGGCACTGATCCTCGTTTAGAGTGGCGCAACTGGTTAGTAGTGATACCCAAAGGAGTCCCCATAATTTTGTGTTTGACATATTTATCATCCAATTCAGTTTATTTTTTTTGTTGCACCATAGGAACTTTAGTCACTCTACTTACAGACATCAATAAATATCCATTCCCATAGTCTGTTTTGAATAAGTCATGTATTCTAGCCACGCTCGGGTGAATTCTAAACTAATAGAAAGTGGTATTAGTAATACACACAGCTGTATTTAGTAGGAGCACCTGAAGAAGTGAACAAATTAGAGGTTGTAATGGATAGGGCTTTGACGTAATGACTACAAAAATAAAATACATTTTAACTTGCATCATTCTGCTCCGTTTTTGCATATCTGTCGCCCATTCCTTCGAAGGATATGAGCATCGATATGTGGGTGACAAAGCATTTGTCATTGCCACTGATATGTTTGGAATAAAATGCTCTATTTCGAATAATGAAGAATGGTCCAAATCCCCATGCTCGCTCTATTTCGATAACGGAGTGCTTCGTGACAGCAATGAGGAGAATTCTAAATATTCAGGTTTGATCTCTTACGGCGAAATCGTCGAGCGCATCGATTTTATGCTAAGTCCAACGGATATGTTCGCTCAACGAGGAGATGTAAAAAATTATCCTTTATCGACTTCGGATCTAAACCCGAACTTTTTTGGAAGCCATGCCAAACCCATACGAAATTACTTTCGCGCGTCGCATAATAATGACGCTCACTTTCAATCCCTACTTTTAGCTAGTCAACGAGATTGGCATCAAAGAGCATTGGCAGTATCACGCGAGTGTATTGAACAGGGGAAGCCGAAATGCGACAAGTTTAATTTACTGGGGGCTCTTATAGTAAACGCAGCTAGCGATCATTATCTCCAAGACTATTTTGCACCGGGTCACATTGCGTCGGCGCGCTACAACACGCCCGATATTATAGCGCTCAGTATCCACGATGTTGTTAACTTTGACGGAGCCGAGTTCAAAATTAAGCACATAGATGAGTTGAAAAAGATTATCGATTTCATTAAAGAAAATAATTATCCTGAAAAATATGGCATTAATAAAACTCAGATTGACAAATTGGAAACACAACCGAATATGATCTATTTGCACGGCGATGGGTATCTTAAGAAAAGCCCACTCCAGGTAGCCTATATGATCATAGTGGAAGTTCAATCAATCCTGGAGATCTACGCATCGTCAGTGGGGAAGAATAATAGCGCGGTGAATGCAAGNGATACCGGGAAAAGTTTATTTAATGAATACCGCTGGCAATACCATAACGCAGAGCTAAAAAAAGCATCTGAAGCTGAAATCAGGTACGGCGCTTATGATCTCGATGCTGGCGTAAACGCACACAACGGGATAATGCTGAATTTATCATTGGGTCGAGAAACACTGGCATTGTCTGATGAAACTCAGCATAGAACATCGAGCAATATCGATATTTACGCTTTACTTGTCATGGGCTCCCCAGACTATTCTAGGGATATTAATGGTAAGAGCACTAATACAAGAAATATCGCCATTAGGTTAGGACTTTCCTACCTAGACGATGAAAATTATAGGGCTTTTGGGCCGAGGATAATGCTTTCCTACGATTTTCCTCTGCTTGAGTCTAGAGTAGGCGGTTACCTCAGAAGTCTACGTTATCAATCAACGGGTATTAGCGAATATGAAATGGATTATGGCGTCATGTATGAGCTTGGATTTAGTTTGTTTAAAACCAATGTGTCCTTTGGGAGAGGTTGGGGGGTTACCGATCTTGGTGAGCTAGAGCAAGGCAATTATTTCGCGGTCGGGTTTACTTTCTCTTTTCCTTTATCGAGAGCGTGGGGACTAAAACGTGTGGAACGCATAATGCATGCGCGTCACAAAAAGCCTTTTAATTAAAGACATATAACTCGCTAAGTTACGCTATCAATCCTTCGAGATGTAATTTTACACATCGTGCCAGTGCATTGAGGTCGTAACCGCCTTCCAACAGGGATACAATTTTTCCTTCTGCGGTCTCTTCTGCGAGATCCCGAATAAACTGAGTTATCCACAAATAATCCTCGTCTTCAAGGTTTAAACCTGCAAGGGGATCATCACGATGGGCATCGAATCCGGCAGAAATAAAAATCATTTCTGGCTGGTGTTGCTGTAGGGCTGCCCGCCATTGCGGCTCTACCGCCGAGCGAAATACAGAACTGTCACTTCCAGAGGGTAATGGCGTTAGGCAAATGTTAGGCCGATCCACTGTATCAAAACGTCCGGGATAAAACGGATACTGAAAACTGGAACAAACCAGAACTTCAGGGCGGTCTTGAAATATTTCCACAGTGCCGTTGCCATGATGAACATCGAAATCTAATATTGCTACTCGCTCCATTCCCGCAGCTAACGCCCGTTCAGCAGCCAAAGCCACACTGTTAAAAATACAAAACCCCATGGCGGTAGTAGACTCCGCATGATGTCCAGGAGGACGTACGGCACAAAAAGCGTTGGTTGCGCGCTTTGCTATAACTTCATCCGTGGCTTGAATGGCCGCACCCGCCGCATAGAAAGACGCATTAATACTAAAGGGATTAAGGCTGATATCAGGACCGAGATTTACCACCCCCTCCATTGGCGATTGCGCCAACAAAGCTTCAACATAATGCCGGGGGTGTACATTATTGAAGTTATCTGTGTTAATTTTTGGTGCTTCTAAAAATGTTAATTTCCCTTCCCAGTTTTTACTTTTAACCATCTGATCAATCATCCGCAATCGGTCGGGAGATTCCGGATGAAAATTTCCCATATCGTGTAATTGACAATCGGGGTGACTAAAGAAAAGAGTGCTATTCATGAAATGGCCCTAACGCTATTACAATTCAGATGGTGGCGCCCATACCCCCTGCCACAGGAATGACCGCGCCATGCNCATAGGTGCATCGTTCAGAGCTCAGGAACACGGCCACATCCTATACTTCCTGCACGCTACCCATACGGCGCATGGGTAATCGGGCAGTCTGCTTGGCTAATAGATCTTTCAGGGGGATTCCTGCATCATCAGCCCATTTCTGAGTCATCTCTACGATGCGTTCCGACTCTATCATGCCAGGGTTAATNGCGTTGACCAGAACACCATCCGTCGCNACTTCTAAGGCCAGCGCACCGGTGAAGTTCATCAGCGCCGCATTGGCCACTCCACCGTAAAGGTGTCCCGCACTGGGGTTCTTACCACCCAGGCCTACAATATTAACGATGCGTCCCCAGCGCCGTTGGCGCATACCCGTCACAAGCTCGCGTGACATGCGAATATAACCCGAGAGTTTTAAGGACCAGGCTAGGTGATACTCATCATCGTTCAGAGANTCTATGGAACTAGACGGTATAGCGCCGGCGCTGTTGACTAGAATATCGATAGCACCCAATTTTTCCTCNGCAGTGCGAGCACTGGCTTGCACTGCATCCAGGTTTCGTAGATCCGCAGAAATTGCCAGCGCGTTCACACCATAGGTTTCTTTGATCTTAGACACCTCCACATCGAGGGTCTCTGCATTGCGAGCCACCAAGGCAACATTAACGCCCTCTGCTGCTAGTCCTTGCGCAATCGCTAATCCAATTCCTCTGCTGGCACCAGTGACGACTGCGTGCCTTCCTTTAATTCCCATGTCCATCGCGCATTCTCCAGATTTATATGCATAGCGGTAATAGTCGTGCCCGTCATGTTATTAGACAGGATATAGTTATCCATTCCAAGTGGATCATTGATCAGTCCTGGTTGTTCCCTGGTTACTACGTTACTATTCTCACATAGTATTCTCACATAGTATTTTCATAGTTTGTCAGTCACTATTTCGCCAACAAATACTGATGGAATAAACAGTCTGCCCTTAATCGCTAACAATTAAATTCAGCTAACAATCAAAATCACGCAATATCCCAGGAGGTCTATATGTCGGACAAACCCGTACTCGCAATCACACCCGGAGACCCTGGAGGCATCGGTCCCGAGGTCGTGGCCAAAGCACTAGCAACTGGCCAACCTCAACAAGTGTGTCGACCGCTTATTGTGGGCAGCTTTGAATTGATGGAAAAAGGAATCGCCGTCGCCGGCGTGAATCTCAAACTACGTCGTGTGGACTCGGCATCGCAAACAAGCGACGAGCCAGGCTACGTGGATATTCTTGACAGTGGTGCCCTCGATCCATCGGATATCGAACTGGGTGTAGCCAAGGCCGAAAGCGGTCNCGCCAACGGAGTCTGGCTAGAAGAAGCNGCAAACTTAGCGCTATCCGGAGAGGNCGCCGCATCGGTAATGGCACCGGTCAACGCCAAGTCTTTAATGAAAGGCAAGGCCATAGACAAAATCGTTACCACCGACGAGAGCGCCGCTCGCTACCTAACGCTGATATCCGGGCCCTTGCGGGTAGTCCACGTCTTCGACCACGTGTTGATAGAGGAGGTTTGCAAACGGATGTCAACGGAACTCGTGTTGGGCGCTATTCGCAAGACCAACGAGTGCTTGGCTACCTGGGGAATTTCGCAGCCGCGTATTGCCGTCTCCGGCTTGAATCCCCATGCGCACGGCCCCCAGGAGAAACAGGCCATCGCGCCTGCGGTGGAACTTGCGCAGTCCGAGGGCATCGACGTCACCGGCCCAATCGCACCCGACACTGTATTCCGCCATTGCATCGAGGATCGTTTCGACGTGGTTGTCGCCATGTGCCACGACCAAGGACACATCGCCATTAAGACCTGGGGCTTTGTGGGAAACTGCGCACTCTTCCTCGGCGCCCCTTATCTATTTATGAGCGTGGGTCACGGCACGGCCTTTGACATCGTGGGCAAAGGTATCGCCAACCATGAGATGATCTTGTCGGCAATTCTTCAGGGGGCAAACTTGGCTTCGGGACAAGGATTTCTGAAAGAGTAAATGGAAATTAATACCCTACTCGCCCTAAAAACCTGCTTCCTACAGCTACACTAAAAGAAAGAGAGAAGTTGTAGGAAGCACTAATCTATGGAAAGCGTCGCCACTCATCCGTTTTGGCAAAATCTTTTCCGCCAATCTCATGGGAAAACAGACAAAATAGCCAATTTCTGGCAGAACACCGCATTGTTTGAAGGATTATCGACTAAACGTTGTCGTTCGCTAATCCATGAAATGCATATTCGCAAATACCAACCCGGTGAAACAGTCTTCAACAAAGGTGAAGTGGGAATCGGCGCAGCACTCATTTTTAGCGGCAAGGTACAAATCAGAGCCGGTGATATCTTGTTAGCGGAACTCACTCAAGGGGATTTCTTCGGCGAAGTAGCACTGGTACTAGATGAACCTCGCACTGCCGATGCAATAGCGTGTGAACAGACTGAATTGGTTTTCTTTTTAAGACCAGGACTCAATGAGCTTATCGACAAAGCCCCCAGGGACGGTGTAAAGGTCGTCAATAACTTGTGCCACATTTTGGCAACACGGTTAGGTAAAGCCAACGAGCAGCTAAGCCACAATAAAACAAGTGAAGTACAAGACAGTTAAATCATGAACGCAACAGTCAATCACCTATTCAGTTTCACCTGGTTTCGAATATCATTAGTTCTCACCATGATGGTGTTAGGGACAATGCTCACCGCTTGGCTACTGAAACCGATTCTTATTCCTGTGATTCTATCCTTTACACTTTACTCAGTACTTAGCCCCTGGATGAACAGCCTCTCTCGCCATGGTCTGACCCGAGGGCAGTCAGCGCTTCTACTCGTTTTATTACTCGCCACATTAAGCAGCATTGCCATCACGTTTTTCATTCCGAAATTAATTGACCAACTCACCGATTTCACCAGTAAGATTTCTTCCTTCAAACAAACCCTAGAATCAATGGCAGGTCAGCTCGACCAATGGCTAGAGCGTATCGGAATCCATCAATTTAACGCGGAAAATATCATGGAAGCCGCCATTAGTTATACACAAGGGAAAAGCGACTCAGCCAATCTAGACGCAATAATCGCTGGTTCTAATATTATGTTGGAGATAACAGCGACTCTTATATCGGTGCCCTTATTTACGTTTTTTCTACTCAAGGACTTTCAGTCTTTTCGCAATAACATGCTGGGACTGCTGCCCAACCGATTCTTCGAGCTAGGATGGTTGATCTACTATCGCGTCACCAACCGGCTTCAAGAATATATCCGAGGACTGGTTATGCAGATCACCATCATGGCCACCTTCACGTCTGTTGGTTATGCTATTTTTGGTTTTGAGTCGCCGGTGTTGCTTGGCGTGCTGGCAGGATTATTCGCGTTAATCCCCTACTTGGGGTCAGCGCTCGCCATTATCCCCCCGTTATGATCGCCCTAGGCAGCGTCCCCTTTGACCCTATCATGCTGGGGGCCGCAGTCGGTGTAATTGTGGCGGCTCACTTATTCGATAACACTGTCGTTGTACCCACAGTGATAGCCCACGCAGTCAATCTGCATCCTTTTGTGGTTATCATCAGTGTGATTATTTTTGGTAACTTCTTTGGAGCCATGGGAATGGTTTTAGCAATCCCCATCATCGCAGCTACCAACATCATTTTTATTGGTTTACTGCGAGGGCTAAAGTATCAGGTTACGCCCTGACTGCTTTCATCTGTACTCTTGTTAGTTTTGTTAGTAATAGTTCGGCAGCCCTGTTCAAGGCTATACACGTATGTCTTAGTTGTGGAATATTGTAGTTTCTTCCAAGGGCGCCCGTCCTACTCTTCCAGCATTCGCCAAGTCATCTTTCTCTTCATATCCAAAGGAAAGTCCAAATAGCAATTTGTTGCTAGGGTCGATATCCAATTCATCTCGAATAGTATTGGCAAAGAAACTCAATGAAGTTTGGGGGCAGCTTGCCAGCCCGAATGCTGTCAATGTCAACATTAGCGATTGGGCATACATCCCCAAGTCGGCAGCTTCTCTAATTCCAAATTGTTCGGGCAGGAATAGGAAGGCTACGTGAGGGGCATCAAAAAAGGTGTAATTTTTCATAAACCATTTTGTGCGCTCAGCTTTCTCTTCCCTGGGAATATTCAGCGCGGTGTAGAGAACATTGGCTGAGTCGTGTTGGCGTTCTTTATAGAGTCCGGAATATTTTCCTTCGAAGGGGAAATCGAAACTCATCTTTCCTTCGCTCATTGCCGCAGGCAACAACTTACGTAATTTTTCGACAGTATCTCCACTAGCCACATGTACCTGCCAAGGTTGCGTATTACAGTTTGAGGGCGCCCGCTGGGCTAGTGTGAATATTTTTGTGAGAGTCTCTGCTGCAACAGGCTTATTGGTAAAGGCTCTAACAGATCTCCGATTGTCCAATATGGACCC
>JAESQG010000220.1 GCA_016765265.1 Pseudomonadales bacterium
GTAGGGTGGGGAACTCAACCTTGATTACGGTAGAGCCAATCTCAAGATATCCACCGCTCCAGCTGTTTTCCAGGAAAATATCAGAATCAGTGAGTGTGTCGATCAAAAAGCTCGGGCGGAATCGACGGACATCAATTTGTGCATCGGGGTTACTTTTTTGTAAGCGATTTAAAGTCGAGCTAGTGAGTAGGTGTAGGGGGTATATATCGTAATGGGTAAACGGCGGCGTTACGTAGGTCTTTTTAAGGGGCAATAAACTAACCGGGATGGACGCTAGTCCC
Source organism: Pseudomonadales bacterium (assembly GCA_016765265.1). Taxonomy (GTDB): domain Bacteria; phylum Pseudomonadota; class Gammaproteobacteria; order Pseudomonadales; family DC-out160; genus DC-out160. The sequence goes on from JAESQG010000220.1 coordinate 282, forward strand.
CCCATATCGTCATCGGGTTTCATTCCTAAAATACGCCGGACAGCGGCTGGATTGGATTGAGCGCTATGTTTGCGATAATGTTTTTTTTGTTTTTGCAACCGACTTAACTTCACTGCTTTGATAAGAAATGCAGAGATGTAGGGATTTGCTGCGGGATGATCTGAGGAGATCTCGCTGCCATCAGGAAAACGAATTATTACCGCAGGGATGTCCCCTTTGCCTTTGGGTTCGCTGGCGTAGGCGGCTTCTAGCTGCATTATTTTTGCTACTCGTTTTGCACTCAGTATTTCATCGAGTAGTCGGTCTTTTAAAGTCCATCCACGGTCGCCAATCATGCCGAGTTTGTCATAGGACCCTACGGTAACGGTACTACCTGCCATGGACTTGACGGGATAACGCCAGATTTCTTTGATCTCGCCGATTTTAGTTTTCATTGGTTTTAGTTTTCATTGGTTTTNGNTNTCNNNGATTTTAGTNTTNATTAANGAAGTGCTCCCGCCTTTTGAGGCAATTTAGCGTGACTCACTTAAAAAGGCAAGTTATGATAAAACGCTGTTTTCTAGACTGAAATTAACACTGGCGTAGCGGGAGTGTCCTGATGTCCACGCGAGATACTGACGCAGAAATCAAAACGCATTATAGAACCTGTAATATATGTGAAGCGCTGTGTGGTGTTGCCATCGAGTACCAAGGCGATCACATTATTTCTATAAAAGGGGACAAAGACGATCCCTTTAGTCAAGGTTTTATCTGCCCTAAAGCCACTGCCTTACAAGATATTCACGAAGATCCTGATCGCCTGAAACATCCTGTTAAAAAAACCGCAAACGGCTGGGAAAAAATTTCCTGGATAGACGCCTTCGATACGGTGGCTGAACGGATTAAAACCACTCAAGAAACTTACGGTAAGGACGCCGTTGCCACCTACATTGGTAATCCAACTGCTCATAATCATGGCAATCTTCTAATGCTTAAGGGCTTCCTGGATTCCATCGGGAGCATAAACCGGTATAGCGCCACTTCGATCGATCAACTGCCAGAAATGTTAGCGGCCATGCGTTTATTTGGCAACAGCGCACTATTTCCAGTGCCCGATGTGGATCGCATGCGTTTTTTAATCATTTTGGGTGGAAATCCCATCGCCTCTGGGGGCAGCTTTATGTCTGGCCCCAATATTAACAAACGATTTTCATTACTGAAGAATCGAGATAAGGGTCGGTTGATTACTATTGATCCTCGCTTTACAGAAACAGCAGAAGTGGCTACTGAGCACCATTACATCACACCCGGCAAAGATGCGTTTCTATTACTCGCAATGTTGAATGTGATTTTTTCTGATGGGATAGAAAACACCGGATCACTGCCCATTGAAAACATGAATGAGCTTAAGGCCCTATCTTTGCAGTTCGGACCTCATAAAGTGGCGCCTTTGGTGGATATATCCACTGAGGTCATTATCGATCTTGCACGTGAGTTAACCACTACAGAAAATGCAGCAATATACGGACGTCTAGGCACCAGCACTCAAGAATACGGCTCTTTGTGTAGCTGGTTAATTTATGTATTAAATATCGTTGCCGGTAATTTAGACGTAGAAGGAGGGCTAATGTTTACGCGGCCTGCTATTGATTTAGCGGGTTTAGGTGCCTTGGTGCGAGAAGTGCAGACTTTCGATACTCGTCGCAGTCGGGTGCGCAACTTGCCTGATTTCGCAGGAGAGTTTCCTGTCGCCACCATGGCAGATGAAATGCTGACACCAGGGGAAGGCCAAATAAAGTTGATGATTACGCTGGCGGGTAATCCGGTACTCTCAGTACCCAATGGAAAAAAGACTGAGGAGGCGTTGTCTGGGCTCGATTTTATGGTGAGTTTCGATATGTATATTAANGAGACAACTCAGTATGCAGACATNATTATCCCACCCACCAGTCCGTTAGAGCACAGCTATTANGCCTTGGCCATACAGTTGGTTGCGTACCGTCANAATGCAAAATTNTCNGAGGCTCTTTTTGNAAAGCCTGAAGGTGCCTATGATGAATGGCACTCCATGNTAGAAGTGATGACCCGAGTGTATTCGAAGAATNTTTTNAGTACAGCTGTTGCTAGATTTATTCGAATGGTCGTNCTGTGGTTAGGAGANGAAGGNCTGCTTAATNTGTTGTTAAAATCGGGACCCTACGGTAGAAGGCCGACACTGATGCGTCGAATTCGCTCTAAGCTGGGTGGTATTCATTTTTTAAAGTTTGGCATAGGGTATCAATATGTAAGTAAAGCGGTGGCCACACTCATGTCTAAAATCCGCCCTATCAGCATTCTCATCGAAGTCAGTCGATTCGGTAAAAATAGTTTCCCTGTTTTGGATGGATTGACTCTGAAGAAACTGAAACAGTATCCCCACGGTATTGATATTGGGCCCTTGCAACCGGTGATGCCTGACAGATTAAATACTAAGAATAAAAAGATTAATTTAGCGCCCGGAATCTATTTAAAGGAAATCAGTCGGCTGACCGCGATTTTAAGTACCCAGAAAGCTAGCTTGGATAATCAGTTTGATTTCTTGTTAATTGGAAGACGCCATGTAAGAAGTAATAACTCGTGGCTGCATAATAGTCGTCGTCTGGTAAAAGGTAAGTCTCGCTGCACTGTATTAATGAACAACGAGGACGTGAAAGAAAAGAATTTTGATAATGGTCAGCAGGTTCAGGTTTCCACCAGAGTCGGNAGTTTGCAATTAANNTTGGAAGCAACAGATCATATTAAAAAGGGAGTCATTAGCATCCCACATGGTTGGGGACATCATCGAAAAAATGCCCAATTGTCCGTGGCTTCGAGTGTTGCGGGTGTTAGTTTGAATGACATTACAGATGAAAATTTAGTCGAGAGATTAACGGGAGTCGCTATCTGCAACGGTGTACCGGCTAAAGTAGGTGAGGCTGTTGATGAGATAGCAGTCGTAAGCGAATGATATTATTATATTACTTGTGCGTGCGTGAGTAAAGTCAGCGTAAAATAAATCGTCGCTATCGCGTTAAAGAGTATGGAATATTGGACGAGATTGTGAAATATTGTTGTCGTCTAATTAAATCGAAATAAAGATCAGTCATCCACGCAGTTTCTAACATTAACCAAATGATCCAAGAGGGGAAAAAAATGCGGACTATTAGAGGAAAAATTGCGGTAGTTACCGGTGCCGGAAGTGGGATAGGCCAGGCTACCTGTGTTGCTCTCGCAAAAAAGGGCGCCATCATTGTGATGGTTGACCTCAATAAGGAAGGGATGCAAGAGACCGCCACTATGGTGGAGAAAGAAGGAAGCTCCGCAAGTAGTCATACCGTTGATGTGACTAAATTGAAGCAGATGGAACGGTTAGTAAAAGAAGTTGAAGACCTGCACGGCAGGGTACATATCGTAATAAACAATGCCGGTATAGGCATAATGGAAGAGTTTGCAGATGGCAGTCTTGAAAACTTCAAAAAAGTGATTGATGTGAATCTTTGGGGTGTGGTCTATGGCAGCAAGTTATTTCTGCCCATGCTGTTGAAGGAAAAAGAAGGGCACATTGTTAATACCTCTAGCTTGGCGGGTATTATTTCTACTCCTGGAATGGTGTCTTACGGCACGTCAAAATTTGCTGTTAGGGGGTTCTCTGAATCCTTACGGGCGGAATTGAAGCAACACAACATTGCCGTTAGTTCAGTTCATCCTGGAATGATTAATACCAACATCGCTAAAACCAGTGAGTGCGATGATGCGACATTACACACTAAAATGGTGGATTGGTTTGAACGATTTGGACGCCCACCTTCCGTTGTTGCTAACAAGATAGTGCGCGCGATTGAAAAGAATCAAATGCGGATACTCGTCACACCGGAAACGTATATTATGGATGTGGCTAAGCGCATCGCTCCTACTCTTTCTGAAGAAGTTATGGGCAGGATGAATAGCCTGTTTAGAAAATTCATCTCTCCTGAATACGGGCAATCTAAACCAGAGGTGGTTGAAGCTGAAAAGGAAAGGGAATCTGCCTGATCTTTTTTAGAAGCCGTAAAAATCCGCTNTAATAATCCCCATTCAAAGATCTGCTAAGTGAGTGGATGAGTGGGGATAATGCTGNATAAGCANGAAAAACNGTCGACTCATTCNATCAAACGTGTAAGCTCCCCACTTAGCGACTAATGAGTTTTAGTACGTTATCCCTGTCTATTCTGAGGAAAATCAACAATGCATGAAATCGTAAAGGACTATTACGGTCGCCAATTAGAAAGTACAGATGACCTTAAAACTACCGCCTGTTGTGATATCAGCCAGGTCCCAGTTTGGCTTAGGCCCCTACTTGCCAAGATACATCCCGAGGTGACTTCTCGTTATTACGGTTGTGGTTTGGTGTGTCCTTCTACGCTTGAGGGTTGTCGAATACTTGATTTAGGCAGTGGTTCAGGCCGAGATGTGTATGCTCTGGCTCAATTAGTGGGACCTAAAGGNGAGGTGGTAGGTGTTGATATGACGGACGAGCAGCTTGCGGTTGCGGAGCAATATCGTGAGCACCATGCCGAGGTGTTCGGTTTTAAGAATGTGCGATTTTTAAAGGGGTATATTGAAAAGCTCCATGAGTTGGATCTTGAGGAGTCAAGTTTTGACGTGGTTGTTTCCAATTGTGTTATTAATCTTTCACCCGATAAAGATGCCGTGTTGGCGGGGGTGAAGCGATTGCTAAAGCCAGGGGGAGAGTTTTATTTTTCAGACGTATATGCCGATCGCCGAGTGCCAAAAAGTGTGCACGATGATCCTGTATTGTATGGAGAGTGTTTAGGGGGGGCCTTATATTGGAATGATTTTGTTAGCTTGAGTCGTCGACAGGGGTTTTCCGATCCTCGTTTAGTGGAAGACCGACCTTTGGAAATTACAGATCCCGAGCTGGCCTCCCGCACTGGCAATATCCACTTTTTCTCCGCCACATACCGTTTGTTTAATATTGATGAATTGGAGACTGATTGCGAGGATTATGGCCAGGCAGTTATCTATCGAGGGAATATACCGGAGTCNCCTAATGGCTTCGTACTCGACAAACANCATAANATCGAGACNGGACGGGTATTTCCCGTTTGNGGCAATACATGGCGAATGTTGCAAAACACTCGATTTAAAGATCACTTTGAATTTATAGGTGATTTTTCAAATCATTATGGTTTGTTTGAAGGGTGTGGTGGAAATATCCCATTTGATAGTTTCTCACTTGATAACTCTTTATCTTACAGTGAGATTGAAACTGGGTCAGGAACCTTAGTGACAAAGAACCCCATTAAAGAAGAGAGCGGAAGCTCTTCGTGCTGTTAGCAGNGAANCNAAAATNCCGACTCCTAGTCTTATGTACCGGTAACTCTGCGCGAAGCATCATGGCTGAAGCCTTGTTCAATACCCTTGGCGGTCAGTATTTCGAAGCTTTTAGTGCGGGTAGTGATCCCGCGGGAAAAGTAAATCCCTATGCCCTCAGGCAAATCAATGGTCTGTCTTTAGCCTACAAACCTCGTAGCAAAAGCTGGGATGAGTTCACCGGTACCGATTCACCTGCCTTAGACCTAATCGTCACTGTGTGTGATCACGCAGCTCAAGCGGTATGCCCCGTTGTTTCCTCTAAAAGCAGACAAGTTCGTTGGCACCTTCCTGATCCCGCTGCAGCAGAGGGTGATAGTGCAGCGGTGCAAGATGCGTTTTTGAGATGCTATCGAATTTTCGAGCAGCGTATAAACCGTTTACTATTTGAGATGGAATCGCTTAAAAACAATGATTGTGATGTAGTAAAAATAATGAATAAATTGGCGTTTGAAGATGCAGTAGATTGCTAAAAAAGAGATCATTGCAGCACCTTTTTATTGTAAACCTTTGTATTGTAAACCTTTGTATTGACCAAATTTGACTAACTCCTATACTGACTTGATAGTTATGAATATTTAGTCATTTAGGGGTGCAACCATGTTAAAGAAAAATGCGATTATACTTTTTCTTTTCGGCTTGGCGTTATCTGCGTTCAGCGTTTGGTCAATTGCTGCGGATAACTCGCCAGTAGCAGATAAAATGTCTGTCGTTAATAAAATGCCTGTCGCTAATAAAAAGCCTATAAAAGCAGCCTATATACCCCTAGCGGACCATTATGCCGGTATTGTCGCCTTTGAAAAATACCGGGACCACATGCAATACGCTGATTACACCATCGAGAGAATGAAGAGCTGGCCATTGCTGCGTGGCTTTTTTCTCGATGGTCATTCTGATATGGCTTTTGTCATGAGCCCTCTTGCGATGGATATGTATCGGGTGAGTCCTACGTTTAAATGGGTGGGACAAATGCATCGAGATGGCAATGCTTTGGCCATTAACGATTTGCTTAATCAACATGTAGGTTTACCCAAAATGAGGCGTGATCGCAGACCTGATCACAAAGTTGCGGAAGCATATTCCATCGTAAAACAAGAGATGGGCAGACCTAGCCAAGTGGGAGTACCTTCTCTATTAGCCACCCATATGGTGGTCCTTTACAAATATCTCAAAGAACATGGAAAAACCATGGGGATTGGAACTGGATATACGGAGGACGTCATCGCGATCGCTGTACCGCCACCCAAAGCGCCGGTGTNTATAAAAAAGCAAAACAGTAAGGGCATCGCCGCATCTTTTGAGCAATCACTGCCATGGGCTGATGTAGTAGAGACGCAGCAATTTGGCCATGTTGCTTGGTATTCCAAACACGTAATGAACTGGCCAAAGGGTCATGTGGAATGTATTGCGTTGGCGTCCGATGATGCCATTAGAGATAAACGCAAAGCGGTTAAAGAAGTGATTTATTACATTCATCAAGCGGGACTTGATATAGAAGCTGCAAGAGAAGAGGGTGGATCTGCACTTAAAGAAATAGCCAACATGGTACGCAAGCATATCCCAGAACACAATGAGCTGGCCATTATTCAGAGCTTGCGCAAAGACCTGGATGTGATCAACTATAAAAACCTTAACGTTGAACAGTCCGGTTTGAAGATGATTATGGATCTGGCGGTGGAAGGCGGCATTCTACGCGAGGCTATTAACATTGATGAATTCACCGATACTACATTTTCTACAGTGATCACAGAGCAGTAGCGATCCGCCCTGGGTCGGTTGGATAGGGAAACAATTTATTCTATTTATGGACTAATAGAACTTTTTCTGTGAGATTTCTCGAATATTGATCTTGAAAGTTATAGCGATTTCAAAATTACCCTGGCGTTGCAAAGACGAGTTCGTGTATTTGTTTGTAAACAATCAGTTACGCAGCATACGAATAACGTACATTCAACATCTCGTCACACTCTATCACCACTTTATATCCGTGCACTAGATCAATAGCCTTAGTAGCTAAACCGTTAATAATTATTGATCTAAACTGATAAGCAAAGGGATGGCGATATTTATTTTCCATCACTGCTCGGACACAATTACGGATACTCTTGTTAGACGTCATCGCTTATGAAAGATTTGAATATTAGCATTCTCGTTGTTGATGATAGAGAAAGTAATCGCCGAGCGCTACAAACAACTTTAAGCCCTTTAAATGTCGAGATTATCGAGGCCGATTCTGGTGAAGCAGCCCTTAGGGAGGTGTTACATCATTCTTTCAGCGTGATTCTGATGGACGTGAACATGCTAGGTTTGAACGGCTGTGAGACGGCAGAGATCATCGCAAACTACCAAAAAGATAATGTTGTCCCCATTATTTTTCTAACCGCTAAAGATCATTATAGCGAAAGCAGTAAGCTGTATACAGATGGCGTGGTAGATTATATTGTTAAGCCCTATGACCCCGAGGTTCTGTTGGCTAAAGTTAGGGTGTTTATCCAGCTTTATATACAGCAGTATCGTGTTAAAAAAGCCTTAGCCGATGCTATCGTTTTACGGGACAGAAGTGAGCTACTCATCGAATCTGCTGGTCAGGGGTTGATGGTCATCGATAATGATTTCAATATTGTCTTTGTTAACAAAATGGCATGCACCTTATTAAACTCTCATGCAGGTGGATTAACTGGCAAGTCGATCGTCCCTTTTGTGCATCCTGAATTGACCGAGGACTGGTTACAATCGCCCATCTATACCGCTCTAAGATACAAACATAATCTTAAAATGGATGATGCGATTTTTTTGACGAGTCAAAAGCGTCAGCTTTCAGTGGAATACACAATGGCAGTTGTTATCACTGAAGGTGCAATAGATGGCGCAGTCATCTTGTTCAAGGATATCACCGAGCGAAAATTAGCAGCGGAAAAAATGGCGCATTTTGCTCAATATGATCAACTCACTGGAATATACAATCGAAGAATGTTTCAAACTTTACTGGAAGAAAGTTTGTCTCATGCTAAACGTTTCCAGTCGCAAATTGCATTGCATTTTCTAGATCTGGATCGATTCAAAGCGGTTAATGATACCTTAGGTCATGATGCAGGTGATGCGCTCTTAAAGGAGGCTGTTAATAGAATTAAATCCGTTCTTAGGGATGTTGACATAGTCGCTCGATTAGGAGGAGATGAATTTGGTATTATTCAGCGCATTGACGATTGCAGCGGTTTTTCAGCAGCGTCCTTAGCTCAGCGAATTATTGATTCCTTTAGTGTTGGTTTTCAACTGGGTGCAGATACCATGTATGTCGGGTGTTCTATCGGCATCGCACAATATCCTACCCATGCAGAAAATGCGGGCTGTTTGGTTAAAGCTGCGGATACCGCCATGTATAACGTAAAGGAGTCTGGTCGTAATGACTATCGATTTTTTAATGATAAATTGCAAGAGCGATTGAAGGAACACATGTCAATGGTGGTGGAGTTGAAAACGGCTCTACAAAACAACGAACTTTATATGTGTTATCAACCGCAAGTGGATGCGGAAACGAATCAACTAATAGGGGTTGAAGGACTGATGCGTTGGCATCATCCTGTGCTCGGGGAAATTGGACCGGCGATATTCATCCCTATTGCTGAAAAAATGGGTCTTATCAATAAAATTGGAGATTGGTGTTTACGGGAGGTTGTCAGTCAAGCAGTCATATGGAATCAGCCTGAAGATGCTTTTATTCCTGTTAGCATCAATATTTCCGCTCATCAAATTATGGCTAAAAACTTTGTTAAAAGCGTCTGTGAGGTGTTAAGAAAGGCTGATCTTGATCCCAGGTTGTTAAAGCTTGAGTTGACCGAATCTGTATTAATGGATGATCCCGAATACTGTATAGTACAATTAAATAAATTGGACGCACTAGGTGTGCATACCGCAATCGATGATTTTGGAACGGGCTATTCGTCTCTGAATTATCTTGGCATTTTACCCGCGAAGTATCTTAAAATCGATAAATCTTTTGTTATCAATATTCATCGGTATTCCCGAAATCAAAAGATTGTAAAATCAATTATGGGGTTGGCGAAAAGTTTGGATCTACAAGTCATTGCCGAAGGAGTGGAAACCAAAGAGGAACTTGATTTTTTGATGGCCATTGGTTGCAATCAAATTCAAGGTTACTACTATAGTGAACCATTATCAGTGGCCGAGCTTAATGCGTATATCTCTCGGACGATAGCCCCATTATCAGATGATCATATTGAAGATCATATTGAAGATCAAAGTAATCTCGTGGGCCATTATGACCCAGGCCAATCAAAAATAATTGGCATTGCAAGGTAATATGAGTTGGTTTCTCTCATGGTTATTCCACTAATAATTCGGCATCGATAGAGACATTGTTTTGTATAAACCGGTTAATAATCGGGTTTAACAGGTGTGCATGGGAGTGCAAACCAAAATGTTTTATAGGCAAGCTCGAAAATTCTATTTGAGGATAGATTGTTCCACAAAAAGAACAGGCTTCTTTTTCTAAAGCACCGTCATTTTCAAAAATGATGACGTGTATGGGTATGTCCGGCATAAATGGGGGCTCTTTTTCCTCCATGTTATTTATTATGGATCTAAAGTTTTCCTTGTATAAGCCAATTTGAAAATACCCATCGCCTTTGAAATCCCGGTACAAATACGGATCATCCCTCTCCATGCCGTGGAAACGAATGAGTTCTCGTAGTAAAATGTTACGATTGAAAACAAAATCGACTGCGGGATAAGGCAAAAAGTTAAAGAGATAAATATACCAACTCTTTCGAAATTGATTGAAGAGCGGTTTCATCTTTTTAGTACGCCACATATCTCTGAACCAAAATGCGAAAATATAGGGGTCCGGCGCGGACATGCTGGTATAACTAAGAATGTACTTAGCGTACTCTGGATTAGAGATAAAGCGCCAACACAGAGCAGACCCCCAATCGTGACCGACTAAATGCACTTTGCCGTGTTCTCCTAGAATAGTTGTGATAACAGCTGCAAAATCTTTAATCACTTCTTCAAGGACAAAGCCTTCATTGCTGCCATACCAATTACTTTTCCCAACGCCGCGGGTATCCAGTGCGATAACATGATAATCCTTCTTGAACTCTTCAATTTGTTTTGACCAAGTTTTATGGCAATCTGGGAAGCCGTGTACCAGCAACATTGTAGGTTTTCCAGGATTCTCATATTCAACAACGTAAATATGAGAATCACCTGATATGATGATTTGTTCTTTTTGTGGGAGATTCATATTGATACACCTACTGATAACGGGTTTATCTTATTTGATATGGGTGTTGATTGTACCTACATCTTGGTTTTCTGCTGAATTTTGTATTACCACTTGGCAACAGTTTGTAGACTTCAGCTAGCTAATGCGTCCATAGGCAATGGTTCCAAAGTTAGATGCAGGGTCGCTCAATATCACTTTTTTCAAATAATGGTTCATCTGAATGGAGTCACCCTTTAAGCCATAAGCTTCTGCTAAATAAAAATGAATATTGTTGAATAGAATTTCATTAAATCCATTGAAGGGCCACTCAAAATCTTCGTCCGTTTTGTTGGATATTAAATCTTTGAGTTCGGTTAGAGCGCGTATACCGTCATCTACCAACATGAGAGAGGGTGGTAAAATAGAAAAAGCGCGCCCTTTCATTAAGAGAATATCGATTTTGTCTCTGTCGTTTTCCGGCTGTAGCCCTTGGCTACGTTCGAAAAGGTCGAGAGCTTTGTTTAACCATTGTCCAGGAGAAATGATACCTCCCACTCTGCTAGCCTGAATAAGACAGACCATTCCACAATAGGCGAGTGCCTTGGCACTGTTCGGCGCAATTGAGATGGCCTTTTCAGCGAAGATAATGGCTTCGTCAGTTTTTGCCAGTAAAGCATGTGCCGCTGCAGATAATACTAATGCGTCAATATTTTCGTTCGAAGTTTTAAGAGCTAGGTTTGAATAACTGAGGCTCTTTTTATAGTCCCCGATAGCTAAGTAACTTTCTGCTAACTTTACATTAATAGCGCATTGGTTTGGTTTTTCACCTTGTTTTTTTATCAGAGTTGCAAGGCTATCATTTATGTTTTGTTTTTTTAGAAAAGCCGGGCTGGGAACATAAAGTCTCTCGTAGAGTTTTTCAATGGAAAAGGGCGCATCTTCAAAAGACTTTTCATAGTGCTTACGTAGCAGTGTGGATTTGGCCCGCCGTATATAGGTATTGAGTAATTCATCAACACCTACAAGGTGATCCATGACATCTTTGTAACTTGAATCGCCGTCAATGGATTGGATGATAGAATCAGACTCAATCAGCACCATCTCATTAACTAGTACCTGAATTTTTTCAAAAACTTCAAAAGGAATCTTAAGGTGCTTTGCTTTTTCTAGGACAGTTGCGATTTTAATTTCATCTGTTGCCAAATCATTTTTATCTGATGTCACAATGCCAAGTTTCACCAAGTTCTTACGAGTTTCTTTCGTAATAGAAATGGATTCAGAATCACTGGCGGCGACGGCTTGGCTGCCCTCAGGCAAAATCGGTTTTCCCGCAACAAACCTTTCATAGGTGTTAGCAATTAATCCAAGCTCTAATACCTCTGCATCATAATCACCTTGCTTAAAAAGTTGGGTAATAAAGGAGAGCGGGAGTTTTTTTTCCGATTGCAGTTGTTGGATCAACTTGATTAACTTAAAGTGATTTTCACCGTACATTGACAAGCGTTCATGTATACGTTTAGGAGGAGGTAAGATGCCGATATTGAGGTAATAATGAATCGTTTTCTTTGCTATTCCGGCTAATTCAGCCAGTTCGCTTAATCTAAATTTTTGGTCGGAAATCCCTTTCATAGCTGTATATATCACTAGTCTACTAAAATTATCAAGATATTAGCCCATTATGACCGCTGGCAATCTGGAAGTCGATATAACTGTACTATAGTATAGTTACAGTCATCGATATAAATATAGATTCCAGATTGGTCGTGCTCGCGTATTTTTTAGTCGTATACACTTTAAGAGGATTATTCTATCTAACTTTAGTGTTAACGAGAACTAAATAATGCGATTGAACGACTTCAAAGGATTGAATAATCGCATTAATGATGAATTAACCGGCGGATTAATTCAGTAACTATTTGGACTTGATAAGCGGCTAGAAAAAGTGGCCCCTCCGTATTGATTGAAGGCTGAACTGATTTTTCAAATTAAGGGAGATTACAAGTTGAATAACAGAGTCGAGATTGACCAGACTAACGTGGCCGTTTCCCATTTGGAAGGCTATTCGCTTACGCCTTTAGACCATACTTTAGTGCCTCGCGTCGCGAAATTTGAGTTTGATGGAAGTAGTATTCCCAGGTTTTGGCAAGGAGAGGTGTTTGCTACGCGTATGTTTGATGCTATGCAGTTAGCCTTTCCTGATGGTGAGCGAATGTTTATTCATGCCGTGAGGAATTATGCTGATAAAGTGACAGACCCCGTTTTGAAGGAGCAGGTCAAGCATTTTATCTTTCAAGAAGCCCAGCACGGTATGGCCCATACGGACTTTACAGAAACATTGACCAAGCAGGGACTGAAAGTAAAAGGCGTAGTAAAGTTTATTAAAAAAGGCATGCTCCTTTTTCAAGACAAAGCGCCCCATAAATACCAACTGGCATCCACCGTCGCAGCTGAGCATCTTACCGCATCCTTGGGCGAGTTTATGCTGAGCACAGAGAATAACTTGTTATCGAATGCTGACCCTAAGATGAAAGCATTTTATATGTGGCATGGTATTGAAGAAGTAGAGCACAAGGCTGTTGCGTTTGATGTTTATCAACAGGTGGCTGGTGGAGGCTATTTTACTCGATCTTTAGCTTTAGCATTAATGTATCCTATGGCTATTTTTCCACTGATGGCTGGCACAATGGCGATGATGCATGTGGATGGTGAATTAAGCATAAAAGAATTAAGAAAAGGCGTCATAGCCATGTTTGGTAAACAAGGCATATGGCGTAAAACTTTTCCTGCGGTAATGAGCTTTTATAATCCCTCATTTCATCCTTGGCAAACGGGATATCCAAAGGGCTTTCATGAGTGGAAGAAAGCATACGAAGAGACTAATGGGGATATGGAAGCCGCAATGTATGCGGCAGAGTCAGCTGTCTCAGGATGAGCTTTGAGCTTGGGCACTTCCTAAAATGTAGTTCGATTTAAAATGTAGTTCGATAACTCGTTTCAAGAATAAAGACTTCGAGCAGTGAATAAGTGTCTAGCCCGGCGGTTGGATTATAAATAAAGTTATTGTATCGAGTATCGTTACCGTTGGTACTTGATCCAGTGGGAATAAACATCTCACTTTTGGTATAAACAACCGCTAATTCAAAGGTGCTATGTTTAGATAACTTGTAGCTAAATCCCGCGGCAAATAAATCTAAGTCACTTAAGGGGATTAGATAGTCCCTTTTGTTATCAGGAATGCCTGTTTTTCTGGGTTCATAGCCGAGTCGCAGATCCAGTTTAGAGCTGTAAGCATACTCAAAACCAATACCCCAGTTAACTGTGTCCACGTAGCCTCTAGGGACTATGAGCGCGTCGGGTTGAGCCCCGTCAATATCCAATAAAGTAAAAAGCCCGAAAAGCCCCACGTTTTCTTCAAACTGAAACGTCAAGGTCTCCCATTTGCTTGTTTCGGTCCATTTGACATCGACGTTGATTTTTAAATTGGGCAATACCTGAATGCTGGCGCCAACGGATAAATGTTGTGGCGTGGTTAAGGTTACGTGTCCCCCCACGACCACTATCCCATCTTCAGGGGCCCTGATAGCATCTCTAACAATAAGACCCAATAGCTCGGTTGAGCCGAATAAGCTCGATTCTGCAAGCCCATTAAAAATATCGGTAAGCTCCAAGATTTCCATATTGAAGACACCTTCTAGCTTATCCTCAGACTCGCTTTGGTAGGTCAGCCCTAGAGTGAGCCAATCATTGGCTTCCCACAGCACCCCTAAATTATAGGTAAGTGCCAGGACCTTTTCGCCCCCAAAATCTAGGTTAAACAGCGGTTTATATGGGTCAATTTCGGCTCGACAAATGTCTAGATCCAAAAAGGAATCGGGCACAATTAAAAAGTAGCGTGGTTCGTCTGATCGGCCACACAGATCGTTAGTTAAATCTCGTACTTCCTCAACCAGTTGGCTGGGAGCTCGGTAATCTAGCTTTACGCCTAAACCCACATAAGAAAAGCCTAAGCTCAAGCCAACAGCGAGGCTCTCCGTCATCTGATAACCTACTGACGGCGAGAAATAAGTGATGCGGGAAATACTGAGTTGTTCACCGTATACCGTACCAGGATCATCCTCTTTTCGAGTCATTCCTAAAATCATTGGGGCGTAAACGGATGTAGCGAAGGTGAATTTTGAACCCTCGGCGTTATAAGAAATACCGCCTAGTGGTGCTGCCAATACCGGTAAATCCGTGTGGCCGCCTCCTGGTAGATATATAGCAAAATTATCGATGGTTGTTTTGCTATCCGCTAGCGGATCAACCAGCCCCTTAGCTTCGTTTTTATCAATAACATCTTGGTTGTTTAATTGAAATTCACCCTCAATGGTCACGTCGGCCAAGAGAAACTTGAGTTCGTATTGACGACCCTTAAGTCGAGCCAAACCGGCAGGGTTAAAATGGATAGAGTCAATACCAGGTGGATCTGCTGTTACTGCATTGCCTAGAGAAATGGCTTTAGCATTACCGATTAATAAATTCTGTAACATCTGGCTGTGACTAGGCGTGCAGACGATAAGAAGTGACAAGCAGAGTGCCTTAGTTACTACAAGTTTACGCATACTGGTGTGCTCTTTGCAGCTTCTCGTCCAAAATACTATGCCTAGCCCTTCATTCTACGCGTATAGAGATGTCGGTATAGACCTAATTGGCGAACTGAATTTTTCCAGTGGATGCAAAAAAATCGAAGCTAACATGTGTGGGGTGCTGTGTTGGCTATAGCCGAGTGCACCGATTTATTGTTGTTTTCTAACTGGAGAGGTAAGGCGTGGTTACAAAGTCAAAAAAATATTACAATTTGTATTGATCCTGTAAAACTCGACAGTTTTCTCTCGACAGTTTTCTAGAGAAGAATAACTGGAGTTATTTTGTCTCTAACGTACTTATTGTTTATCGGAAACTATTGTGCAGTTATTTTCGTCTGGAATGAGGTTAGTGTCAATCCCCTATTATGTAATAGCTTTGTTAT
>JAESQG010000221.1 GCA_016765265.1 Pseudomonadales bacterium
AACTGATACCAAAAAATCACGGTTTTGGGACCCGCCGCGTGCCCCAGGATACCGGATATTATGAGGTCTACAATCAAGATAGTGTTAAGCTAGTTAGCTTGTTGGATACGCCTATCGAAGAGATTACGGCAACGGGTGTTAAATGTAGTGATCAACTGCATGATCTGGATATCATTATCTATGCCACAGGTTTTGACGCCATAATGGGTTCCTTAAAACGCATTGATATCACGGGTAAAAATGGGCAGAAGCTCACTGAAAAGTGGTCTAATGGACCCCGTACTCTTCTTGGCATTCAGGCGGAAGGTTTTCCAAACTTCTTCACCTTGATTGGTCCGCATAATGGTGCAACCTTCTGTAATATTCCGCGCTGTAGCGAACAGAACGTGGAGTGGGTGACGGATTTAGTAGCACATATGAAACGTGAAAATCTTCAGCAAGTGGAGGCTTCCCTCGACGCGGAAAACGCCTGGACAGAACTCGTGGACACGACGGCCGAGGCCACGCTTTTCTCCAAAGTGGACTCGTGGTTCACAGGTGTCAGTGTGAACAATCCACAGAAACGTACTTTCATGCTATATACAGGTGGTCAAGTAGACTATCGAGAGCGGTGTGACGAGGTAGCGAAGAAAGGTTATGAAGGCTTTGTTTTAAGTTAAATAGATAAGCGAAAGTTAAATAGATAAATGAAAGTTAAATAAATAATCGAAACAAAGGTCCTACCCTTGGCTTACTCGCTTAAGGTAGGACGCTTCTGTAGGACGATCAGCTTTTTTTCTTGAGTTATTCATCTACTAAAAACCGCCTTGGTTAATGCTTCTAATGCAAGCTGATCGGTGTTATCGAATGCTCCTATCAGCGGGTTATCAATGTCGAGTACCGCTATCAACGTTCCAGTAGCATCAATGATAGGTATAACAATTTCACTTGCCGAACGACTGTCGCAGGCAATATGTCCCGAAAAAGAGTGAACATCAACTATCACTTGCGTCTCTCTAGTAGCGGCGGCAACACCACAGACCCCTTTACCATAGGGAATCCGTAGGCAGCCTAAGGTGCCCTGATAGGGGCCTACTACTAACTCGTCAGAAGTGGTTGGATCTACCAAATAAAACCCCGTCCAGATATTCTCAGGAAATGCTTGAGCCAATAGACAGGCCAGAGTCGCCATTTGTGCAATCCGATTATCTTCGTTTGCCAGTACAGCAAGTATTTGCCGGGATACTTCCTCATATAGCATCTTTTTATTATTCATATAAACCTTCAATACTTGTTTACGTTACCAATATTACGTTACCAATATTACGTTACGAATATTACCCTACCAAATCCGACTCACCAACATTATTAGATTGATCAAGGTTTTTAGGTCAAATGTCTCTTAATACCAGCATTGGGCTTTTATCTAAAATTTGACGGCTGCTATAGGGACCTATTACCCCTATCAAGGCAGAGGAGAGGGCTGGAACGACAACCCAAGCCCAAAGAGTGGGTTGATAACTTAAATGAAAAATAAAGTGGTAACTGAAGCCGTTCACCAATTCTGTGCCAGCCACAGCCACAATTCCGCTAATCAGGCCCATAGTGGCAAACTCAATACGCTGACTGCTTCTTATTATTTGTCGGCTCGCGCCTAGGGTACGACTGAGCGCACCCTCTAATAGACGACTGCCCATTGACGCTTTCAGTGTCGCTAAGGCAATACAGAACCCAGCCGCTAAAACAAAAACCAAAACAAATTCTACCGCAAGCGTTAGCTGGGAAAGAATACTTTTCACCTGTGCCATCAAGGCGTTCAATTCATAGACGGAGAGTGCTGGGAAATCTTTGACTAAGGTGTTCAATAGCGTTCGTTTTTCATCGGGTAAATAAAAGCTAGTCATATAGGTGTAGGGTAGTTCATCCAATGTGCCTGGTTCGAAAATAAGGTAAAAGTTAGGTTTGAAACTCTCCCAGCGCACTTGACGAATACTTTGTACTTGGGCGATCATTTCTTTATATCCAGTAAAGAAAGTAAGATGATCACCTAGTTTTACTCCCAGTCTTGTGGCTAGACGTAATTCTATGGATACGCCAGGCAGTTCAGTGTTAGGGCCATCAGACCACCAGGAACCTGACATTATTGTATTGTCATCAGCGAGTTCTCTAATGACGGTTAGATTCAGTTCTCGGTTCAAGCTCTCGTGATTCTTGGCCTCTTTGCTAACGGCGTCTCTTACGGCAATGCCGTTTATTCGGGTTAGGCGACCTCGTACCATTGGATACAGTTGATTGGATGCTATTTTTTCCTGGCTAAGGAAGCTTTCTAATTGATTTTTATCTTTCTGAAGTATGTTGGTAACAAAATAATTGGGTACATCATCAGGTAAGGTGCTTTGCCAATTGGAAATTAATTGCGTTCGAACAGACAGAACTACTAGCATAGCCATTAGGGTTAAGCCGAATGCCATGGTCTGACTTAAAGTATGTTGACGTCTGCGCAATAGATTGCGTAACCCTGCTCGAACAGGAACTGAAAAACGAGATGAGATTGTTTGTAAAAACCAGAATAGAACATTGATCAACAGTGAGGCGAGAATAAAGACTAATCCCGTTCCGAGCACAACTCCCAATGTTAAGTTTATATTTCCCGTATAAAACCACATCATCAAGACTACCAATAACAGGCAAGTTCCGTAAACTAGCGAGGCAGATAAGCTAATGGGCTGAATGTCTTTACGCAAAACACGTAATGGAGACATAGAACCTAGNCGAATCAGNGATGGAATGGAAAAACCAATTAACACTAAAAAGCTGATNGCCATTCCCGATACAAANGGANACCAATCAGGAAGAGGCATTACATNGGGTAACAAANCGCCNAGNANGAATATCAATAGATACTGAGCAGACCAGCCNATCAATGATCCTATCANGCCCGCGAGGAAGGCTAGNACGATCAGTTGTATCANGTAAATAGCCAAAATATCTTTTTGCTGACATCCCATGCANCGCAACAGGGCNCTNGTGTCAAAGTGGCGTTCACTGTAANGCTTNGCGCTAACNGCNATCGCCACAGCGGCCAATAATACGGCNACTAAACTGGCNAGNCCCATATATTGTTGNGCTTTGNTNAGCGCATTNGAAATGCTGGGTCTTTCCGATGCTAAATCAATTAACTCCTGNCGGGTTGATAATCTAGGTGTTAACCANTNATTGAACCGATCNATATCNNCNTGTGAGCCGGCAAACAAATATTGGTAATCCACGCGACTGCCTGGCTGCAGGATTTCGGTTTTTTCAAGATCATCTTGGTTGATCATCACTCTTGGATTGAAACTGTAAAAATTGCCCCCGTCAGGTTCTTGTATGATGATTTTACTAATTTGAAATTCGGCGCTGCCCAGTGTGAGACTGTCGTTCGGTTTTAGTTTTAGAGTGCTCATAACTCTAGCTTGAACCCAAATTTTGCCTGGCGCGGGACCCTGTTTAACGTTCTGTTCTGGGCCATAAAGTTCATCAGTGATTTTTATCACCCCTTTCAAAGGGTAATGGCGACTTACAGACTTTACCGANACCAATAACAGNTCTTCTTCATTCATAATAACGCTGGAGAATTCTTGAATATNGGCTGTTTTCAAAGAATAGTGTTGGGCCGTTTCCAACCATTCAGGTAAGACNGGATCTGGGCTTTTAATAACGATGTCNCCGCCGAGCAAATCCCTGGATTTNANCTCCATTGCTTTCTCNACTCTGTCGGTGAAGAATCCGATACTNGTATGNCTGCTAATAGCAATGAGCAGTGCAATGGTNAGAATGTAAAGCTGGCCAGCCTTCCATTCGCGCATNAACTGCTTTAGGGAGAAAATAAAAAGCGANGTCTTCCTCATGATAATGTCTCGTTATTGACGATAGTCCCGGCATCAAGTGAAATTAGTGTTTTACAACGGGATGCCAGCGCCTTTTCGTGTGTCACCAATATCAACGTGGTGTTTTTTTCGCTATTGAGTTCAAACAATAAATCAGCTACACGTACTCCCGTTTTGCTGTCTAAATTACCGGTAGGCTCGTCGGCAAATAACACGGTGGGTTCCGTAACAAATGCCCTTGCCAAAGCAACGCGTTGTTGTTCGCCACCCGACAACTGTTTCGGATAATGTTGTAAACGGGAACTGAGGCCAACTCGATCGAGTATTTTTCTAGATTTTGTCTCGATATCTGATGCATCTTTCAGTTCGAGGGGTAACATGACATTTTCCAACGCGGTGAGGTTTGGCATCAATTGAAAGGATTGGAAGACGAAACCTACGTGCATTAAACGAACATAGGATCGTTGATCTTCAGAAAGGTCGGTGATCATTTCTCCAGCCAACGTAATCTTGCCCTTGGAGGGTAAGTCCAGCCCTGCCATCAATCCCAATAAAGTGGATTTCCCGAGCCTGACGCACCGACAATAGCGACGGAGTCTCCCTTGTTGATCTGAAAGCTAATGTCATGCAATATCTGTAATGGTACACCGCCCATATCCACTGATTTATCGACGCTTGAAACTTCAAGAATGACTTCATTACTCACTTTTAACCTGCCTGTAGTAAAATTGAGACTAGTACGTTTAACTTGGGGTGTATTAAATAATTCTGTAGGATTTGTCGTATATTAACCCAATTAGGAGGCATTGTGACAAGATTTGAGGGGCTAGCTCGATGGCTTAATTTGGTAGATTTGTGGACATGGCGGCATTGTCTAGTCCCCTTCCTATCCCTCTTCTTTTTAATGGTATTCCTTCCCCAGTTTTTCCCCACGGCCCAGGCAAACAGTACGACTCAAGAAAGAGGTAATAAAAAGATATTAATAGTAGGAGATAGTCTCAGCGCGGGTTACGGGATTCCGCAGGGTAAAGGTTGGGTCAGCTTGTTACAAAAACAAATTGAGCGCAGCCATCCGACTCTGGAAATAGTAAATGACAGCATTAGCGGTGATACTACGGCGGGTGGTTTAGCTCGCTTGGATAAGGCACTTACACTGATCAATCCAGATTGGGTTGTGATTGCTTTAGGCGGTAACGATGGACTGCGCGGACAGTCCTTAAAGGCAATGAGTGAAAATCTAACAAATATGATCGCGCTTAGCCGCGAGCACGGCTCAGGAACTTTGTTGTTGGGTATGAAATTGCCGCCTAACTATGGCAAACAATACATACTGCAATTTGAAAAAGTTTATGAAAAAGTGGCGATGAAAACAAATACTCCTTTATTGCCGTTTTATATTGAAGGTGTTGGCGGTCAGCCGGGTTTTATGCAGGAAGACAGAATTCACCCCAATACCCAAGCCCAAGGGTTTATCCAGAAAAATGTTTGGCAGTTTATGGAGGCGTATGTGGTGGAATCTGATGTGGCAGTGCCTGATGTAATAGTACCTGATGTAGTAGTACCTGATGTAATAGTACCTAAGATGACAGAACCATTATTGCTTCCCCTAGAAAAATAGAAAAATATCAAGGTTAGTTTCTCTAGTCCAACCGTGTTTAAAATTGACATATGGTAGGTAACTGCTATTTTCACTATAGTGACTGCAAGTGCCTTACAATTGTTCTTAAAGTTTGGTCTTCGCGCTGAAAATTTACCAAGTTAGCTTGCCACATAAAGCCACTCCCGCGCGATAGTAAAGGATTATCTATGCCCGCTGGCTCACGCGTTTATCCTGCCCTCCATGCGATCGCTTTTCTTCTTTTAGCCGCCAATAGCCACGCGGATATAGCCGTTATCGTTAGCAAAGACAGTACTATTAGCTCAGCCACCACTGAAGAAGTTTCCGCATTATTTTTGGCAAAAACTAACCGACTTAAGGGTACTCCTCTAACTCCCATCGATATGATCAATGGCGAAGAGCTTAGAAACACTTTCTATCGCTTGGTGACCAAGAAATCACCCATGCAAATGAAGGCGTATTGGTCTCGATTAATTTTTACTGGCAAAGGGATCCCACCACCTATGGCTGAATCGGCGGAGGACGTTATCGATATGATAATTGAAGAGCCGGATCATATTGGGTATGTGTCAATGGAGGAAGTCAACGATAGTGTTAAAGTGCTATTAACTGTAGTGTCATCAAAGCAGAGTGACTGAATTAACGAGGCAGAGAAGAGAGAAACCATCAACTGATGAGCAAGACAATGAACCGCATAATACATAGAAAAAATTGGGTGCTATTTATCTGCTTTAGCGGCCTATTGTTTTCGTCGGTATCTTTTGTGGTGACTGCTTCAGCTGCCAGTCAAGAGCAGCGAGCACAGGAACTAGAATTACAAGATCTAGAATTACAAGATCTAGAATTAAAGTATGAAGAGCTAAAAAAGCAAATCAAGCAAAATAAACGTGCCGCAAAGAAATCCATGCGGAAAATGAAAAAACAACAACAAGCGTTGCGATTCCGCGGCTTCTTCTCAGCCGGCGTTGCCACAACTGATGGCAAAGCTGTATTACGTTTAATGCAAGAGAATCAAGAAATCGGAGATGAACCCAATTTCCAATCCGATGCTATTGTTGGCCTGCAACTGGATGCCAGAATTAATGATAGAACTCGTTATACCCACCAAATGAGCACTGCTGGTTTTGACATCAACCATACGGTGAAAACGGAGTGGGCATACTTCAGTTATAAATTGACTGAGGAT
>JAESQG010000222.1 GCA_016765265.1 Pseudomonadales bacterium
AAATAGTGAGATCGGGCTAATAACGTAAATTGCCACGAGAAGCAGTTAAACTCGTTTCAAAAAAATAGTGTGTTTAGAATTGTGTGTCTTAAATTTGGTTTTCTTATAATAAAAACGAATTAAGTGTCTATCGTGGAAGAGTAGTGAACGAGAATTTGAACGTTTTTTTGTAACTAGAAGTATTCAGTATCCCCTGTTCTTATATACCTCGTTCTTATATACCTAAAGATGCTTTCAGCTTTGTAAGATACTTCTGGCAAGGAGGTAAAGGGCTCGGAATATGCTTGTGGTTAAACCAGCACAAAAAAGTGATTCTCTAATCTTGGAAACGACGTTTTGAAAACTCTTGGCACCTTTTGTATCCATGGATTCCCTAGACGTAATCCCCAATAAGTGAGATGGCCCGCCCATGATAGGGCTTGAAATGGTTTAGGCACTAGTGTTTTCCATTTGTCGATTGCTTCACAACCCATTTGCAAAAGAATATAGGCTTCATTTTTTTCCTTATGCTGAAGGGTTAGGTCGCATTTTTGAAACAGCGAAGCGTAGCTTTTCACCGAACGATAGACAGCAGTATATTCGCCCTTGAGGATAAAAGTCTGGTCTCTCACTGTCGACTCGCGGCAAAGAATGATTCCACCCGGTTCTAGATATTGTTTCAACCGCTTCAGTAGCAAGACCACATCATTTTCATCTAGATACATGAGTAAACCGCCAAGAAAAATTAGCTGATAACGTTGGTCAGGTTGAAAGGACAATGCGTCACCGAGGAAAGCACGCATATTACTTTGCTGTGAACAGCGTTTTTCTAGATCTGTATAGAGGGAGCTACTGCCCTCAAGCGCATCGACCCGGGCGAAACTACGGGCGAACTTTTCGGCCCAAAAGCCCATACCACAGCCGAGATCAAGAGCTGCCCCGTTACGATCTAGGTTTTGGATAAGTTTCTCAACCACCTGTTCTTCAATACCGAAGCGGAATTTTCCTGCACTTGCTGGAAAACCGTAACCATCCATCATATACGGTCCGAGGATGGTAGGTGTAACCTGCTCCCAATATTTGTCGACCGCTTTTTTGTCCACCTCAGGCATGTCCACTTCAGGCATTAGAGAATAACCTCCAACCAAAAATTACCGTTAACACGAGGGTATAAACAGTAATGACGTGATACCAACCGCCTTCAAGTTTGGGGGTTCTTATTGGTGCCACGTTTGCGATTGCTAATCCCATTATCACAATATAAAGCAGTGGGATAAAAACTAATGAACTAACTAAACCATCAAGCACAAAAAACAAAGTTAAGACAAGACCGTTATTATCGATGGCCAATCCTTGATAGGTTGATTCTTCCACCAAACCGAAGACATTAAAGTAACTCAACCGAAGCACTCCCGCTGCCACAATACAAAATGCGCCGGGCACGAACCAAGGACTATATTCACCGTAGCTTAATAAAATAATCGCTGGGCAAATACCAAAGTTGACAACGTCGATCAGTGGGTCAAGCTGGCCTCCAAAACTGTGCTGCTTGTCAGTTCGGCCTTTCATTTTGCGGGCAATTTTACCGTCGTTCCAATCAAAGAATACTGCCCAGATCAACCCAATCATCGCTGCCGAAAAGTTTTCTAGAATCGCGAAGTAGATTGCGAGTACCGCACAAAAGAGCCCTGCCAAGGAACAGATATTCGGTAAATCTTTGGCAAAGGAAAGTATTGTCGGTATCTCTTGCGAGGGCGTTGTACCGGACATTAATCGTTCCCCAACTTCGATTGTTCAGCAGAATTTGACCTATTTTGTGGTGCCAATATAACGTTTAGAGCTGCAACTAAGGTTTTGTTTTCAGCAGGAGTTCGGCTCGCGATACGCAGATACCGGTTTGCATCAGGCATTGTTTTACCATCACAATGTTTGATATAAATATTATGTTCAACAAATAATTGTCGCGTGACTTCTGGTCCAGTGGGCGCATGATCTGGAAGACGACAGAAAATATAGTTTGCGTCTGGTTTGTAAACGGTCATGCCTTCAATAGTACATAGCTCTTGATAAAACCGATCTCGATCGGCCCGTACCTTGGCACAGCTGGTTTTGAATTCATCACGGTATTCTGGTGCGTGGCGCAGAAATGCCTCGGCTAAACCGTTGACATTCCAAATCGATATCCCTTGTCGAACTTTTTCTGTAAAGGCCCTGTTAGCGCTAAGCATGTAACCAATTCGCAGACCGCAGATACCATATGCTTTACTCATGCTTTTGAAAATCGCAAGATTGGAGTATTCCGCAATATCAGGTTCTAAAGAAATTTGATCAGGCGTTTCGGTAAAATCTATAAAAGACTCATCTACTATCAGCATACAATCATGCTTGGCCAACTTTCCTAACAAACGAATAAGATCAGCTTTGGGTACGAGTAATGAGGTGGGGTTGTTGGGTGTGACGACTACGGCCACATCAGCTTTGCAGCGAGCTGCCTGCGCCGCAAATTTATCGACGTCTAGTTCAAACGAGGGAGTATCAAGCTGAAATTCAAGGACCTTCCCCTTCGGTGCGGCATTGGCATATTCATTGAACGATGGCACAGGTACGATCAAGGTATTAGCGACATGTCCGGAAACAATCTTAATTAGTTCTGCAGCACCATTGCCAACGACAATTCTCTCTGGCGGTTGATCGATTATATCCCCTACCATTTCAGCCAGCACGCTTTGTGAAACGGGATAATTTAACACTAATTCACGGATTTGNCTGGTCAGTTGATCGAAAAATCGNGAGGGTGGNAAATAGAGATTATAAAGGTANGCGTGATCAATAAANCCNTGNTGCCAATAACCNCCGTGCTGAGTNGNTATCATNTCNTACTGNTGCTCTCTGNTCGCNNTTTCCTGCTTTGTCATTATTACTTCATTGCCTTCTATCATTGTGATAGTCAATAGTCTTAACTCACCGATAAATGCGGAAGACCGATTGGTTCTAAGATGGGTTTTAAGTAGTCACTATTTTGCCGTTGATTCTGATATTTTGAAGATCCGTCCCCAATGGCTCAAGCCAGCGTGTAACGGATGGGCTTTTTTTAGAGCGAGGAAAGATCAATTCGGCTTGATGCAAATCATCTATGGTATCAATTTCATACCATCTATTCTCTTCGAAGAATACGGCATCAAACGTAAGCTCCTTGTCGGCCACCATATCGCTAAACACGGATTCGTAATATTCATTCACCCGCTCGTTAGTGATATAGCGGTCTAAGTACCCTATTGTTTTTTGCCAACTCTGCAAGGATAAACTGTAGATATTGACTGTTTTAAATTTGGGGTTATCGTTCAAATGACCCTTCTCATGGAAAGCGGTAACGCGTTCGTCTGCATTGAGTGCAACGGTGGTTCCATTCATCCAGGGTAGAATGTGAGAGATCGCGATTTTATCGGGTTTTAACAATTCTTTTAGCATTCCACTTTCAAAAACAAGATCACTTTCTAAAAGCAAAAAAGGTTGTTGAATTGCTTGCCTGGCTAGCCATAAGGAATAGATGTTATTAGTGGTTTGGTAGATAGGATTAAATACGTAATCAACCTGCATATCCCCTTTGTTTATTTCAAGAAAAGCTCGAACACAAGACTGTAGGTATCCTGTGACGACCACCAATCGGGTGATACCCTGGGAACGAAGATTCTCAACTAAGCGACCAAGAATAGGTCTGCCGCCAACCTCTGTCAGACATTTAGGTGCGTTGAGAGTAAGGGGATGTAACCGTGATCCAGTACCAGCAGCTAAAAGTAACGCCGTCGTTAGTTGATTCTGCTTAGCCATAAAACCTCAATTCCCCGCTTAATTTAGTGATGTTTATTTGAAAAGGCCAATCTCTACTTGGAGACAAAACCGATCCGTTGGAAAACGCAATTTGATCGAATAAAACTCGAACAGGGTAATCGCTGCCGTTAATAGCTCCGTAGAATTCTGTTATCGTTCAACGGCTTGATATTCTGAATTGGATACGGCTACCCGTTTTTTCTGCACCCGGATATCAATATCCGCGCAGCCAAAAAGCCATTGCGGCCGACTTTATAGGAGGTATCGGTAGAACTTAGTTCGCCCGAGTTTGAGGTTAGATGCGAGCAAATCTAATGTCAGTCAGACATTGCTGTCCATTATTTATACTCTTGCTGGTGAATGATAGGCAATACTAACAGCTGGGGTTGAATATAAATAGTGGCCCCAGAAAAACAGCACAATCGACCTCAATGCCGGGCGTTCTTTAAACAAGTGGTATCCACGAAACTCAATGTTACCTCTCCTGTGATCACAATGCGGGTTAAACGCCGATACCATGACGCTGTAATGTAACTCATCACCTATTTGTGGCAGCATGCTCTGCGGAATCTTAAGGACGAGTTGACTGGTTAAATAAGGTGTGCTCTGTGCGTCCTTACTACGCGAGGACCGCGATTACTAGAACCACGTTTTCTAGGACCATAATTTGTAAGCATTAGGATTTTTAAGGTCTTACAAAAACATAGTTTTTCCTCTGGTCATCACAGGTGAATAACCTGTCTGAAATTTGCTGGCATTGCTTTATCGTTAGGTTTTTACTGATAGGTGCACTCTTGGGCGTGCCCAAGCTTGCCTTGTCCTTTTTGAGTGTGCTGTACATTGTTTCAAATCGATCTGAAAAACGGTTGCTCGACTGTTGAGTGATATAGAAAATATCAACGAATTTATTATAGGTTAGCGTCGTGCCCCCTAAGCCAATACTGAGCATTTTTTCCAGATATTGTTTGTATTGAAGAGTCATATACAAGGATAGATTTTTTTTGTTTTCTCTGTCGCCTTGGTACTCCTTCAGTCCCATTTGGTTTGCGTCATCAAATAAGCCTTTTTTTATTTTTGTATTCTCTTTGTTGATGGCTAGGATAAAATGGGTTTGATCAGTGCAACTGATTTTCGAGAGTTTTAATTTGCAGGCAACTGGCTTTTTTTCGTTTATTATTTTCCCTATAACGGTTTTCTTCCGATAAGGAGGTAGATTCTTTGGTCTTTTTTTTGCCGTAGATGTGTCCTTGTTTGCTTTATGTGTATCAAAGCTGACGCCGAATTTTTTTGCTAGGGGCTTGACAATGAGTTTCTGTATCCTTGGTGTATTGTGACGAAAATCTCGTGCGCTGGGGAGTTTGCTAGAAGGTGCGACCTGCAAAATTTCACAGTAAATTTCTTCGTAATAGTGTTGTGTCTTATGGGGGCAGAAGAAGTGTCGCCCTGGTGTTGCAGCAGTAGCTGAATTTTCTAGCAATGGGGTGGAGAATGTTATGGCTATTAGAACTGTAAGCCTGATGATAAGTTTGCACGCTTTAATCTTCACGTTTTAAATATAGAAGATATTCGAGTGTTTGGGAACGGGTTGGCTGGCAAACCCGTTTAGCTCTTGAGAGGACAGTCTGGGCTGTTATCAGGGCTGCGCAGTTGTTAGGACAAGAACCTCTAAGACAGGGCCAGTGCCTCTTCAGATTCGTCTACCAAATCATCGTAGATACGTTTTGCAGATTTATAGCCTCTTCGCTTTTCTCTAAAGGTGGTCTTAGCGCTTCTAACGGTTCTTGAAGCTTCTCGCTTATCAGATTTAGCATCCTTTTTGTCGGCTTTGTTGGTATCAATTTGGTCTTTCAGCGCAGAGCGTTGATCTTTGATACTGTTGTAAAGTAGCTCGGCTTCTTCAAAGGCAGTTTCTTCATCGCTGATATCAATGGAGCTATCTGAACGTTGTGCTATTTCAGCTGCTGCTAGTGCTTGTTTGGTGTCGTAGTATTCTGTTCTGGCGTCTCGGTAGCCGTCAGAGAGATCACTACGGTCGGTTTTTAGTTGGCTAATAGTGGTGGATAGATCATCAATAAGAGTGCCCAAGTCTTCTTTAGCTTGCGTAGCGCTCTCGAGTGCTGTTGTTGCTGTGTCTAGTTCAGCGAGTGCTGCTTCCATATTTCCCCGTGCTATTCTGACCGCTTCATCTTCTCCGCCATCTCCATCCCCATCTCCGTCTCCGTCGGTGCCACCATCGGTGCCGCCATCAGTGCCGCCATCAGTGCCGCCATCTCCGTCACCGCCATCACCGCCATCACCACCATCCGTTACTTTAGTGGCGTAGTAGTTGGCAATTTGTGGTGTGGCAACGATTAAAGTGGCAACGGCGTCAGCACCGGTAGTGGTATTAGTTTTTTCCACTCCACAAGGTAAGCCGCCACAATCTAGATCAGGGCTGGAAAGCTTGTACTGTACACCGCTATTCCATGGGACGTTGAATGCGCTTGGATAAGCCATGATGGTGACAAACTCGTTATCAACACCGTGGCCAAGAGAGTAGTGAAATGTGCCGCCTTGACCGTCTTGTTTACGAGAATGGTATAGACCCATATTGTGGCCCAACTCGTGGGCGGTAACGTAGGCAGGACAAACAGTGGCGGATACATGGCTGACAGCATAAGTTTTCCAAAAACCACTAAAATCACCATTCGTTTTGTTGCCGCCAACCCACGCGATGCCGCAGTTACCATGTGAATATTCATAAGGGCGGTAGATGATGATCATATCGGCGCCGTAATGTTCCCGCAGCGCGGGTACATTTGAGAAGGCGCCTGTACCACTTGTCGCTGCTCGCAGTGCATCCACTGAGGCGCCGCCGTCGGGGTAATTGACTTCAGTGGAGTGGACGACTCGGAGTCTAAGGTTCAGGCCGCTATCGGTGTAGATTTGGTTGCTCACTGAAATCAGGTGATTAATACGAGTGCTGGCGTCCCCGTCGTATTGGCTAGCTAAGCCGGGGCTATAAAGAACCAGAACGTCCACAACGGTTTCATCAGCGGCAATTGCATTCGATATAGGAGTAAGAGCGAAAAGAAAGATGACTGTGCTCAACAAGCTAGTGAGTACTTTTGAGCGTTTGTTGATAGAGTGGTTTATGGCATTCCCGTGGGCAATGTTAGTATTGTTTGTCATGGTGTTGTTGATGATCATTCGCCTGTACCACCCTTCTCGAAATTCGTAATTTCTGGTAGTCCCTTCCACGCTCTCCATCCTTATAGATGCTGCAAGCAAAGTGCCACTAGCACTTATCGATTTGAATTTAGCAAAAATGACAAAAAATCGGATAGAAAAAATGCAAAAATAAGACAAATAATAGATTTAAGTCATTGAAAGTATGAAATAGTTTTGTTTTTTGACGGTGAGAATGAAGTCTAAATTGTTTTGAGAACTGGTCGTCTAAACCATTGTGAGCTGGTTCACAATTCAATTTTTAGGGCCAAAATAGCTAAATATCAACTGCCGTATTTGGTCATCTTAGGTAAATTAATGTGACCATTTAGGGCAGTTTGTGTTCAGTATTGTGCGCGACGTCTAGAGAGTGTTGTGATTGAGTTCCGTTTATTGAGCACTGGGAAATGCAAGGGGTGATCAAGTTCGCAAAACTAGAAATGCAGATTAGGGACAATTTAAACTACTGGGCTTCATCTGGGATCAAGAAATCAGGGCTGCCATCGGCGGAAAGCTGATCTACTCTCGGGGTTTTATACACAGTTCCGGTGGACCCATTTATTTCCACAGTGTATTCACCATTGGGAGTGGTGATGGTGCCAAAGCTGCTAGTTTTACCAACGGTAATCATGACTGGGTATTGGTCTTCGTAACCTGAGAGATGGCCATTCCAGCTAATATCGCCATTGGGAAAAACTGTCCGTTTTTCTACAACTACCACGATATCATCGTGGGGGAGGGGTAGTGTCACTTCATCAAACTCTTGAAACTGTGACGACCATTCAGGACTTAATTCAATAGTCAGCGGGTCGTGTATTGCTGGATTTAAAGGTGGTGCATTATCATCTATGGTTTCGGAGATAGCCCACAGTCTAATTTCTTCGGTCTCCTCAGTTTCTTCCAGCTCTCCATTCTCAGATAAATCGGAGTTCATATTTAAGGGAGCCTCAACTTTAACATTGATTTCTTTAGCAGGCCTGTCTGATTTAGCGGTAGGTGGTTCTTGCAGGGGCGGCTGTTGAGGTTCGGTGCTAGCGTCTTCGGTCAATGGGCCTGAAAAAAAGAAAACTATGCTGGCGGTGATAATGGCTACGCCCACAAGTGTCAAACTGTAGGAAATAAATGTTGATTTGGATTTCATATATCCCAGTATAGAAGGTAAAGAAAATGCCAGCAAATTTTGATCAACCCAAATCCGAATGGCTCAAAGTGGAGTAAAGCGGATACGACTATCCTGCAGCTCACCCCATAAATCATGTTCATCGGCTTCGGTGATTTTTACTGTTACGATGTCGCCGGGGTTGAGGTGGCTTTCGCCGTCTATCATCACTCTACCGTCGATTTCGGGGGCATCTGCTTTGCTGCGCCCGATGGCGCCNTCTGAATCGACTTCGTCAATCAGCACNTCGATTTTTTTGCCGATTTTTTTCTGTAATCGTGCGGCACTGATTTGAGCTTGAACACGCATAAAAATATTAAACCGCTCATCCATAATGTCATCATCAATATGTTCCCCCACGCCGTTGGCAACAGCGCCCTTTACCGGTGAGTACTTAAAGCATCCTGCATGATCTAGCTGGGCTTCCTCGATAAAATCCATAAGCTCCTGGAATTCATCTTCGGTCTCTCCAGGGANGCCTACAATAAAAGTGCTACGCAGGGTTATCTCAGGGCATCTCTCTCGCCAGCGTTGGATGCGCTCCAAATTATGTTCCACTGCGCCAGGTCTTTTCATGGCTTTGAGCACTCGTTTGCTACCGTGTTGGAAGGGGATGTCGAGATAAGGCAGGATTTTCCCCTCGGCCATTAGAGGGATGATTTTATCCACGTGGGGATAGGGGTAGACATAGTGCAGTCGTGCCCACAGATTTAACTCCCCCAGCGCATTGCAAAGATCGAGGAGCCGTGTTTCTCTAGTTTGTCCGCGCCAACTGGCGGGCTGATATTTTAGATCTAGTCCATAGGCGCTGGTATCTTGAGAGATGATCAATAGCTCGCGGACACCTGCTTGTTGCAGTCGTTCAGCTTCTTCCATCACGTCATCGATAGGGCGGCTAACGAGGTCGCCACGCAGTGAGGGGATAATGCAAAAGGTGCAGCGATGGTTGCAACCTTCAGAGATTTTTAAATAGGCATAATGTTGGGGTGTGAGTTTNATGCCTTGTGGCGGGGTGAGGTCAATCANTGGATCGTGTTCGGGGGGCAGCAAAAAATCAGCGGGAGGTAAGTATTTCTGCACTGCCGTCATGACTTCGGTGTACTCATGGGGCCCAGTGACACTTAATACCTGCGGATGGATATCGGTAATGGACTGGGCTTGTTTACCCATGCAGCCGGTCACAATGACTCTACCGTTTTCGCTAATGGCTTCACCAATGGCTTCCAAAGACTCGGCCTTGGCTTCGTCAATAAAACCGCAGGTATTAACAACCACTAGATCAGCGTCGTTGTAGCTGCTCACTAAATCGTAACCTTCAATTTTAAGTTGGGTCATNATCCGCTCTGAATCCACAAGAGCCTTAGGGCAGCCCAAGGAGACGAAACCTACTTTGTTGTTTTCATTGCTCATAATTTTATTAATAAAGGTCGGTAGTTTAAAGTCGATTCTCTTTGAAAGAAACCGGGTTGAAACTAATGGTTAATCAAATTATCCGTTCATTCAATTATAGTTTCAAAAACGGAATTTTACAGAATTCAATCCAGTTGAGCCACTGATACAGGCTGTTTTTAGCAGTCATCGGTCATGGCAATGTTCTGTTTGCGCATTGGCTTGCGCACATTCCATAATCCAGCACCTATAATTAAAATGCAGCCGATTCCGGTGGATAGCAACAGTGTTTCATCCCAGAAATACCAACCAAATGCACTAGCATAAATAAGGGATGAATATACATAGGGGCCAATCTGTCCTGGGTTCGCAATTTGATATCCACGAGTCATTAGTAATTGACCGCAAGTACCAATAGCGCCCATAGCGACTAACCAAAACCAGGCTTCTGTAGAAGGAGGAGTCCAAGTCCACAGCAGGGGAACTGCAGTAACCGAACTGCAGATTATCCCAAAATAAAATACGATACGAATACTTGGCTCCGTGGTGGCCATGCGTCGAATACACACTTTTGCAAAGCTAGCGAAGACTGCGGCAATCACGCCCACGATGGCTAAGGGTTCAAAGTTCTCGGCGCCTGGACGAAGAATAAATACGACACCGATAAAGCCGATGACGATGGCCCATTTGGTGTTGCTATTGATAGCTTCACCCAACCATATAAAAGCAATGATAGGTAGAAAAAACGGGGTAGTGAGTTTTACTAAAACAGCTTCAGCTAGCGGGATATTAGCAATGACAAAAAAGAAGCCATACATTGCCGTAACGCCTGTCAGACCGCGTAGTAAATGAATTCTAAAACGATTTGTTTTGAGTTGCGATAGACCGCCTTGTACCAATAGCGGGAGCAGCGCAATTAAGCCAAAAAAATTGCGGAAAAACACCACCATTTCAATGGGGAGTTCTTGCGCGAGGTGTTTGATAATAGCGGCCATTGTCGATAGTAAAAATTCGGCTGCTAGAATGTAGAGCGCACCTTTAAGTAGGGAGTCTTGTGGCATGGTTAAGGCTTGGTATCGTTGAAGTTTGCTATCGTCGAGGTTTGAACCCGTTAGTACTTGATAAGGTTGAGGTTTGGCACGGTTAAAGCCGAAAGATTGGCGATTATATACTCTTTGTTAGATGTTTACCCTAACAAAGAGTCTTTTGCTTGGTTTAATTTGGTAGCTAGGTAGGTAGATCCACCCCGGTCAGGATGTAACTTTTGCATTAGTTTGCGGTGAGCNGCCACTATATCCTCTTTAGTGGCCTCCGGTGCTAACCCTAGAACTTCATAGGCTTCGGTCCGACTCATGTTGCCGCTACCGGTTTCACCTTGACCGGTTGATTGTTGGTGATCTTGCCAGCCTTCTCCAAANCGTCTTTCCAAATAGGCTTCTAACAACTCCTTGGATTGTTGGTCGGAGTGAGCGCAATACTGATGTAGCTCCAAACATTGGTTCAAGTTCATATTGTTAAGAGCCTTTCCAGCAAATTCACCGGCAATGACTTCTCCACTCATTTCCCCTGAGTCGTGATCGAGATTCATTTCTAAAGTGGCGGTTGATACGGTGGAGCTATTGTTGTGGGAGCTGGCGTTGCCTGTGGATTTTCCCGCCTGGCGAAAACGTTGTTTTTGCTTGTTTTGAGATATTAGTTGTTGGATAAAGGGAAAGTATCTTAGCAACAGTGGTAGCGCACTGCGAGCTGTGGCAATCAATCCAGCAGCTACGGCACCCAGCCAGTGGACACGACCGCTGGCTGCGAGGAGGGCTAATACTACTGCAGCTATCAAAGCTATCCATTTAACATTATCTTTGGATTGTCGAGTGTTACGAGTTTTAAATATCCAAACGCCCAATAAAGTGAGAAAAAGAATGGCGATGATTAAAATGGGATGCACAGCTGGCCCTGTAAGTTATGCTGGTTGATGGAGACTATTTCAATTGGCTTGATAGTCGCTTGATGGTTTGCGATTTCAGTTTGCTAAATTCGGTGAGTGCTGTTGATCCTCCGGTGGCATAAACAGCGACAGCACTCAGTAGGTCAGCTAAGATTGACGCGCTCGATGGGTCGAAGTGCGAATGTGCACCTCCGCTTAGCCGAGCAATCTGTCTAAAAATATGGCTGGCATCTTCATCGTTACCTTCTTGGAAAATAAAAACGGGTATTTTTAGCATACCCAATTGCCCCGCGATGGTGAGTAGTTGTTGGGAGTCTTCTTCCAAAGCATCACCGATAAACACCACGGCAGACACTTTTTTATTTTTGTTTTCATCCAGAGCGTGTTGCAGTACTTTGTGAATCTGAGTAAAACCACCTAAGCAGAATACTGCAGCCATAGTTTGTTGTAATGCTTTACTACTGTTAAGCCAAGCGCTAGCTTCAAATTCTTCATAGCCTCGGTAGTAACAAATTTGTACGGCAAGTCCGCCGCTGTTTTGAGTCGCATTAAACATCTCTGCTNGATAATGGCATGCATGATCCCAGGTAGGTTGTCGGCTGGCGGTGGCATCCATTGCGAAGATTAATCGCCCCTTCGCTTTTTTGAAAATGGTGGGTGTTTTGGGAGTCTGTTTCACTTTCTGTAAAAATGCGGCTATCTCTTGTTTATTAGAGGTAACTTTATTAGAGGTAACTTTATTGGTAGTGAGTTTATTGGTGGTGAGTTTGTCGGGCTTGGATTTGTCCGAGGTTTTTTTATCTGAATTAGAGTTAAGAATGTTACCCATAGGAAAGTCCGCCACATCTTCTCATTGGACACACTATATACCATTTGTGGGTTAAAAAGGGGATTGTTTGTGGCAGGACTTACCAGCGATTATTTTTAAGAATACTGTCAGCGTAACGGGTAAAAGCCAGCTGGGTATCATTTTGAAGGTCCACGGCTCTTAATTTTAATTGCTGATGCGGAAATAGTTGAAACTGTTCGCGAAAAGCGAGCACAATAATATTTGAGCAATTATCCAAGCTGAAGCAGATCACCTTTCCTGAAAATGATTGCCATACCTTGCTTAATAAATCTGTCATTTGGTCGATATCATTAACAATGAGGTTTAGCACCATTACACCGTTAGGCGCTAGACAGTTAAAACAATCATTGTAGAAACTGTTGTTGTTTACGCAGTCGGCCATGCCACATGCCTGAAAAAGATCCACCAAAATAGTGTCATATCCTAAGTCGCAGTTATGACCCATGTTTTGCAGATTATTGTTGTGCATACTTTTGTTTTGCAGACTTCTATTCCTGGCTAGTTTAGAGAGGTAGTGTTGACCGTCATCCAGAATAAGATTAGAGGCGCGGGTTTGGGTGGCAAAATACTGGTGACATACTTCGGCTACGTCTGGGTTGATTTCGACTGTGGTTATATTTGATTTGGGGAGATATTTGTCACAAAAGCGAATAACCGAGCCGCCACCAAGACCTAGGTTTAGGATATTCTCGGGCTGCTGTTGAAACAGCAAAAACGACATCATTGCTTGAGCGTAGGCCAGCACGGGGTTGGATGGATCCTCTAAAGACATGACAGATTCCACCGATCCATTGTTGTAATGCATCCATCTCAGTCCAGCATCTTCACGTACCTCAAGACACCCTGATTCGGTCATCTTCGAGTATAACTTTGTGCCACTACACGGTCCCAACCGCCATAGGGGGTGGGATGATTGTTCATACTGCATACAGAAAGTGTAGGAGACTNTTTAATGGGCGGCAAATTATTGCCGCTTTAGANTTATGAGAATGGGATGGAATGTTGGGACGATTGGATGAATTAGCTAAGAGTTAAGAGGCGGGAATTAAGAAGCAGTAACGATGAAACAAGAATTATGAAACAAGTCTCAAGAGACTGCTTGTGATTCGTCATTTTCTGTTGATGAAAGGTATTTTTCCAGCATCANTTTAATGATGGCTCTGTCGATAGGNTTTTTAATGTANTCGTTCATGCCTACTTGTAGACATTTTTCTCGGTCTGCGGCTAACGCATTGGCGGTGACGGCTATGATAGGTACCTTCGCGTTAGATGAGTCACCCCTCCTAATCCGTTGTGTCGCTTCGAAGCCGTCCATTACCGGCATTTGGCAATCCATTAACACCACGTCAACGGTATTGGCATCAAGAAAGTCCACGGCTTCCTGACCATTATTAGCAGTGGCCGCTTCGAACCCGATTTTTTTCAATATGGCGCACAACACCTTTTGGTTTACAGGGTTATCTTCAACTACCAGTACTTTCNCNCTACGATTCTGCCCGCTTTTTTCTTCCGTTACGGCATCCTCAAGAGCTGTTTCGGTATTAAGGTGATCAGTTTTTTCAGAATATACAGACGGGGCGGGTGTAGTCGTATTGCTTTCGTTATCTGTTTTATTCTGAACACTAGGAGCAAGGGGATTCGGGTCTTTAATTTTTGAAATGGGGACGGTTAACGTAAAGCTAGATCCCTGGTTAAATTGAGATTCGAACTCAATATTGCCTCCCAAACTTCTTGCTAACAACATGGAGGTGGCTAGCCCGATACCCAGGCCACCATGGCGGCGATTAAATGCGCCGTCAACCTGACGGAATGATTTGAACAGTTTTCCATGATTTTCTTTGGCAATACCGATACCAGTATCCGTGACCATAAANGCGATCCGTGGGTGCTCTTCCNTGAGNTCTTCTATTTTGAAGTTTAAGTCGACTTTNCCTTCGTGGGTGAATTTCACGGCATTGTCCAGAAGAATATTTAAAATATGGAATAGTCGATCNGCATCGCAAAGGAAATATTGATCAGGTACGCTCTCTAAGTCGAAATTAAACTTTAAGCCCTTTGACAGGCACTTAGTCTCGTGACGTTTAATAACGGTAGTAATTTTTGATTTCAAATTGATGGGTTGTTCTACGGGCTTTAATACATTTGATTTTGCTTCACTGTATTCCAGNAANCCGTTTACCATNTCCATCATATCTTGNGCGGATTGAGTAGCAATATCTAAGTAGCCCATGGTTTCCGCATCCAATGGGTTAGACCGCATTAGCTGTAGAGAGGCGTTGACACCGTTCATGGGTGTGCGCAGTTCATGGCTGACTGTAGCCAGAAACTCATCTTTTAGCTGATCGCTTTTATGAATGGCTTTTATCACCTGATTGGCAATGGTCCAGGCCAGTATAACGAGAATTAATATTGTACCGGTACCAACCACTAAACCGAGAGTGATTGTATCGCGAATGGATTCATCAACAGATCCTAAAGATCGGGTATAGGCATCGTAACTTCTGTCTCGAGTGAGAGCTAGCTGATGTTTTATCACCGTAAACTTTTGCTGGTTAAGAATAACNGTTTGACCCAGTGTGTCGAACAGCCTTGGGTCAGCGATCAATGCAGCNGATATGTCATAAGCNCTGAGGAAATAGGATGAGAATAATTCCTCTAACTTCGAAACCTCTTCTGATAATTGAGGCTTAGATAATTGAATTTGTCGAAACGAGGCATTTATTTCGTGTGCCAATTGTTGTGCTTCTTCCAGAAGGGTGGGGTCTTCCAAGCCAATCGCGTTCGCTAGCAGGTCTCTAGTGGTGTTTAATTTACTTTGAGTTAGGGTGATTTCTTCGAGAACGGGAAGCTGAATCTCTATAATTTGTTTTATTTGAGTTTCATTGTCTTTGGAAACGGTAAGGTTGAGAATCAAATAGCACAGAAAACCCAGGCCACCCAATATGGCAATAAGCATTATCCGAAACTTGACATATTTAGTGGATAAGTCGTTCACGCGTTTCCGTCTTGGTACTCTCTCGATTTATGTAATGTTAGGGTTGAGATATAGGCTGTTTATCTATGTTTGCGATAAATGCGAATTCCCTTAAATTATTATAGATGTATATTTTAGTAATGAAGGGCAAATAATTGTATAGGCTTGATTTTTTTGTCATACAAACCAGAAAATTGTGAGTAAATGGGCATATTTGTTATTTTATGCCAGCAAATGGATATCGCTATGCTATATATGCACACAATGATCATGACTTTTTGTAACACATTGAAAACGATTGTTATATCATTCTCCTTTAGTAACTTACACAGCTTGTAGAACAAAGAACTATTGGGGAACAATGATTGACTACGTATCGCCTTACGGAGAGTTCGTTTTAACGCGCCCGTCAGAGCAAAAGAATGAAACCCTTCAAGCCTGGGATACCGCTGATTTATATCTTTTGAGCTATCTACGCGAATCCATCGTTTTGTGTGAAAAGCGGGTTTTAATTGTTAATGATTTATTTGGCGCTATTACCGTACCGATGCTCGCTGTTGGCGCGACTTGTTTTAGCGTTAGTGATTCCTATATTAGCCAAAAGGCGTATTTTGAGAATTGCAGGCGCAATAATATTGACGAGAAGCGCCTCTCTTTTATTGATGAAACTCGATGCTTTCCAGAGGATATTGATATCGTTTTGATGAAGATCCCCAAATCCTTGGCGCATCTGCAAGAACAGCTTTGTCGGATTAAAGCTGTGATCAACTCTGAAGCTGTCATTGTTGCCGCGGATAAAACTAAAAATATTCACAATTCGACAATTGCGTTATTTAAAAAAATAATCGGTGAAACCAAGACTAGTTTGGCGTGGAAAAAGTCCCGTATTATTCATTCAACAAATCAGATGGTGAATAGATCGGGCGATCAACTCCCAGAGATAGTCGAATCGAATTATGAACTTAAAGAATGGAAGCTAACGTTGCGTTCAAAGAGCAGTGTTTTTTCCCAGGGGAAATTAGATCAAGGCACTGCTTTTCTGTTGCACCACTTAGTGGTGGGAGATGAGGCTGAAACCATTGTTGATTTAGCTTGCGGTAACGGGGTTATCGGATTGGTTGCCAAGAGATTAAACCCCAAAGCATGTGTCATATTTGTCGACGAATCGTATATGGCGGTGGAGAGCGCTAAGCAAAACTATGCAACCTATTTTAGCGACTCAACCGCACAATTTGTCGTTGATGATTGTTTATCTTCCCTGTTGGTTGAATCATCCACAACGGGTACCGTGGATCGAGTGTTGTGTAACCCACCTTTTCATCAGCAGAAAGCGATGGGTAAGCAAACAGCTCATCGAATGTTTCAACAGGCTTTTGAGTTGCTAATAGAGGGCGGAGAATTATGGGTGATAGCGAATCGACATTTGGCATACCATACCGTATTAAAACGGCGTTTCGGTCACTGTACGCTGGTTTCAGGTAATAGTAAGTTCGTTGTACTTAGATCTATAAAACAGGGGGATAGGTGACTATTGGC
Organism: Pseudomonadales bacterium; assembly: GCA_016765265.1. Classification (GTDB taxonomy): domain Bacteria; phylum Pseudomonadota; class Gammaproteobacteria; order Pseudomonadales; family DC-out160; genus DC-out160. Next base: position 16,865 of record JAESQG010000222.1, read on the forward strand.
TCGTTGTGGTTGGACCGAAATTTAGGTGATATTTAACCCACTCAATGTAAGGAAATAGTATCCCATTTAGCCAATTTAAATTCCTTAATACTCTGTTTGACAATGCCCATCATCACTTGCAGTATCTATGTCCTCGGTATAACGGATGGGTTCCTAGAAAATGCTCATCTTTGATTGCCCTTTTCTAATTTCAGATGTACTTTTGAGTAAGAGTTAGACTAAAATATAACCTATACGGTTAATGTGCAATCTATTTTTTACCAGGTGGAATCGCATTTGCTTATATAACGTGTTGATATTCCTTGTATAGTTTGTTTTCTGGGTTTTTTTTGGTAAAAACTCCTCATTTTAGAAGACCCTCTATACGGTTTGTATCACAACTAATATACTGCCAGCCGATTCGACTCGGTATTACTTTAGAACAGAGTCTTGTTTTAAAACAAAGTATTACCTTTTAATGGCGATAACATGAATTACGGCGGTTGGCGAAATGAGTAGTCAGAATTCAAACGTAGCGGCGTCTATAGGGCAGGCAGTGCCTGAGGCTTTTTTTATGCCCGACAGTTCAAAAAAATCAGCTAGTGCTACCCTTGAGTCGCTGTATCAAATTTTCACGGTTCCTGAAGCACCCAACTCCACGCTAGGTCGAATAGAGCAGGATATCTCACGCAACTTGGTGGGTTTCTTACAGGAACATATTGTCGCGATTGAAAAAGACCTTACTGAGTTAGAAAAAGACTTTGCTGATTCCGATATTCCCGACAAGCCAATGTTCGTTTCGGAGCAGGCTGAATTTTTATTGCAAAAGGTAGTTGCGCAGTCGGTGCATACCTCTTCTCCCAGTTTTGTGGGCCACATGACATCTGCGTTGCCGCATTTTATGCTGCCATTATCGAAAATTATGATGGCGCTTAATCAAAACTTAGTAAAAATAGAGACATCTAAGGCGTTCACTCCACTGGAAAGACAAGTGCTGGGGATGTTACATCGACTAATTTATGAGAGGAATGATGAGTTTTACGGCGAGTTTATGCATGATCGTCATAATTCTCTGGGTGCTTTTTGTTCAGGCGGAACAATAGCTAATATCACTGCATTGTGGGTAGCTCGCAATAAATTGCTCAGACCTGATGGCGAGTTCAAAGGGGTATCCCATGAAGGTATCTATCGGGCGCTCAAACATTATGGCTATGACGGTGTTGCGGTTATTGTTTCTGAGCGTGGTCATTATTCTCTAGGGAAGTCCACTGATCTATTAGGAATTGGCCGAGAAGATTTGGTTTGTGTCCCCGCCGATAATAAAAACCGTATCGATGTGGCTAAACTCAAAGCTAAATGTATTGAGTTGAAAGAGAAGAATATCAAGTTGATGGCGATAGTGGGTATCGCGGGAACCTCAGAAACCGGTACCGTCGATGCTTTAGATACCCTGGCAGATATTGCAGAACAAGAAAATTGCCACTTTCATGTTGATGCAGCATGGGGTGGCCCTACACTTTTCTCACAAAAGTATAAAAGTATACTGAAGGGTATTGACCGAGCAGACTCGGTTACTATCGACGCTCATAAACAACTCTATGTGCCCATGGGCGCAGGGATTGTTGTTTTTAAGGATCCCACAACCTTAGCCAATATCGAGCACCATGCAGAATATATTATTCGCAAGGGATCTAAGGATTTAGGTAGTCATACCTTGGAGGGCTCACGACCCGGTATGGCGATGTTGGTCCACTCTGGATTAAAAGTGATAGGTCGTGAGGGCTATGAGCTGTTAGTGGATCAAGGTTTGGAAAAAGCGAGAAAGTTCGCTGAAATGATTATAAATGATCAAGACTTTGAGTTGATTAGCGAGCCTGAGCTTAATATATTAACTTATCGGTATGTGCCCAAGGTTGTTCAGGCGATCTTGGCGAAATCGAGCCCCGAGCAGTCTCTGGTTATAAATGAAGTTCTTAATCGAGTCACAAAGCGAATACAGAAAGCACAGCGGGCGCGAGGTAAGGCCTTCGTGTCACGAACCCAGTTGACGCCTGAAAAATATGATCGCCAGGGGATAGTGGTGTTTCGAGTTGTGCTAGCAAATCCATTAACCACAATGGATATTCTCAAAGCGGTATTGGAAGAGCAGAAAGAATTAACAACTNCGGCTGAGGCTGATGATATTGTTGAAGAGCTAAGTCTGTTAGTGAAAAAATTCGCTTAGGACCGTCCAGTATGCATCCCGGCATTCATGCCCAAAAGTGTCCCCAAAAACCCGCGTATATTATGGCCTCCTCAGGGGAGGCTGTGACCTATCAGCAATTAGATCAATTATCTAATCAAACAGCCCATCTATTTCGACGTTACGGATTACAAATAAAAGATGGGATAGTCGTTTATTTGGAGAATCATCCCAGGTTCTTTGTCATCTGCTGGGCTGCACAGCGATCGGGTTTGTACTTCACACCCATTAGTACCCAGTTTCAAGCTGACGAAGTGAGATATATCGCGGATGACTGTGATGCAACAGTTTTGGTAACCTCTGAGCAGTGTTGGCCCTTAATTAAAAGTATCAGAAAGCAATTACCAAAAATCGAAAAAGTCATAATACTTTCTGATTCTGGGGTGGATACAGACTCAGGTGTAAATTCAGATTTGTCCGATGATGTGGTGATATGGTCTGACGCAATAACAGGATTACCGCAGACGCCGATTTCCGATGAGTGTGAGGGTGCAGAGATGTTTTATTCCTCAGGCACAACGGGACAACCAAAGGGAGTGAAATTGCCCCATAACGGCGGACCTTTGGGGACTGTGGCGGAGATGTACAAAAAAAGAGTGGAGCTACATAAGGTAAACAACGATGTTCGCTATCTTTCTACGGCGCCGCTTTATCACTCTGCACCGGTCCGTTATAACATGATGATGATGCGGGAAGGGGCCACTAGTATCATTTTGGAAAAATTCGATGCTGAAGAAGCACTGCGAATAATTGAAAAGTATCAAATCACTCACAGCCAATGGGTGCCTACCATGTTTGTTCGAATGTTAAAAATGCCGGATGAAATTCGTCTCAAATATGATGTTTCCAGTTTAGTTATGGCCATCCATGCTGCTGCGCCTTGTGCCATTCCGATTAAAGAAAAAATGATAGCTTGGTGGGGGCCTATTGTTTGTGAATATTATTCTGGTTCTGAGGCTAATGGTGCGACGGCTATTAGTNCAGAGGAGTGGCTAANCCACAAAGGTTCTGTTGGTCGACCNATAATGGGNGGTGTCCACATCGTGGATGATGAGGGGTGCGAGTTAGAGGTAGGGCNGGAAGGTAATGTGTATTTTTCNGGNGGNATGGAATTCCAATATCACAAAGATCCAGAAAAAACCGCAGCGGTGCGAAATGAAAAGGGATGGAGTACTATAGGNGATATTGGTTATCTNGATACGGATGGNTATTTATATCTGACGGATAGAAAAGCGTTCACTATAATTTCTGGCGGTGTGAACATCTANCCTCAAGAGGTAGAAAATTTGTTAATCAACCATCCTAAAGTNGCNGATGTTGCTGTCTTTGGTNTTCCGAATGATGAGTNTGGTGAAGAAGTAAAGGCGGTGGTACAGCTGATGTCTATGGATTTGGTTAATACTGACTGGNNGAAAACTTTATTGGAGAAGGAGCTTGTGGATTATTGTCGCGAGCATTTAGCCCATCTCAAGTGTCCTCGATCTATTGATTTCGAAAAAGAGTTGCCGAGACATCCTACTGGCAAGTTGTATAAGCGATTATTGAAGGACCGATACTGGACTTCAGTAAAGAAGGGCTAAGACGCCACACGGAGAAGACAATGATAGGACAAATTATTTTCTGGCTACGAAAAATCCATCTACATCTTATGTTGTGGGAGGTTGGCCGAAAATTGATTAAAAAGTGCGAGAACGAAGCGGAGTTTAAAAAACTGCTTGATGGTAAAGATGTGGTGCTACAATTTGAAACGGAAGATAAGATGGTTTCACGGCATTATGTTATTAAAGACCAGCTCATTGCTTCCATACTTGGCCCTCATCCTGAACCGACCACTACCCTTAGTTTTGTTGATGCAGCTTATGCTATCACAACATTGAAGAATAAAGATCCGATGGATTTGATGAAGGGTGTTCAAGAACAAAAGATAAAACCGTCTGGCGATCTAGCCAATTTGATGTGGTTTGTGAGTGCTGCACAGGCATCTAAGTAGCCTGTGTTTACGTAACCGGTTTACGTAACCTGTGTTGAGACACGGTATCCCGAAGGACTCATGCCCTTCCACTTTTTAAAGGCCCTACCAAAATTTGATGGGTCGTTATAACCTAGNAACCCTGCAATTTCATCNACGGTCTTATTNGTGTTAGCAAGATGGTCTACTGCGATTCGTTTTCTCGCATTATCCAATATCTCCTGATAGGAGGTGTTGAGCATTTTTAACCGTCTTTTCAGGGTTCTTGGTGATGTATTACATGCTTCAGCCACTTTCTCTAGATTGGGGAAATGGCCGGGGTTTTGAGTCAGTAAGCGACGCACTTTCGCTAAAATACTTTCGTAATCCTCTGTTAATTCCAGTTGCTTCTCGCATTCGCTCTCAGCTAATTTAGAATTTGTTGGGTCGGAAAAAACGAGAGACTGTTCAAGTAGTGCAACTGGAAAGCGAATTTCATTACAGCTACGGTCATAGGAAATTTTCATGGGAAANTTNGTTTCNTACTTTGCCGCATAATCAGGCTTAGGGTAGCTGAGCCTGACTTCAACTTCGGAGTTGTCAATTTTTCCCAGTACGCTATTACTTGTTGAGTAGAGGCTTGAGAACATGGTTTCCACAATGAAGGGCAACAGTTCCTCCAGCAGAATAGCTTCCTCGATCTTAATGACAGCGTAGTCGTTTTCAATCTGAAANTAGACCTCTAATGCCTGGGTGCGAGTCTTAAAATACTTCAGCATAAGCTGGATAGCATCTTGTAGGTTAGCAGCACTCATTGCAGCAAAGCCAAGAAAGCCATGGCTTGAGATTTTCATGTGTTGCCCAAACTGGAAACCTAGGTCGGGTTCGCCAGAGAGGCGTAACGCATTGGTNATAATGATATTNCTTTGTAGCGGAGTGACTAGCCCNTCTGGGTCGCTAAGGACGCTTGGATTGAGACCCGACCCCTCGAGGACGTGCTCAGGTTTAAGTCCTTTTTCTTTCTCAAGAAAATGAAGGAACGCTGCCGTGTAGGAAGCGGGTTCACAAGGTTTATTAACGTCAACGATGCCTCTGATAACTTTGTCCTCCCATATCTGAGTAAAGATTATTCTCTCGACCGCCTAATATGTCCGAACATAACCTGGAACAGAGTTCGATGCAACACTAAATCAATACGGCCACTGTAAGGAGCCTAAATTGGTATAGATTTGAGGCAGTTGTAGGCGTATTGATTTGTAAAGCTTAGCGGTTAAAGTAGTAATGTTTGAGAGACCTCCGCGACAGCGCTTCATGTTAGGCCATTGCCCCAATAGACTAATTAACTAGAGAAATGACTGTGCTGCGAGATTTAGTTTTTAGGCGCCACAGCTGGTGGCTTTTGGAGTGCGGAATAATTAATACGATGAAACTAAGTCACTTTGATAGTGGCCCCTGGTGCGCATTTTATTCTCTATAAATTCAATCGGAGGCATTTTTTGGCGAGTCCATTGAGGGGCAACTAATTCGTCCCAGCGACTGGATAATGCAGCTAGGCGTTGTACTGCGATCTCAGGAGAAAGGTGTCTCAGAAATAAAATCACTTTTTCAGCGTACTCGTCTAGTTCTACTGGAGTAAATAATCCCTCTTGATAGAGTTTGGCCAATGGCGTATTGGCGAGTACATGTAGATTGTGTAGTTTGACGTTAGATATTTCAAGAGCGTTAATTTGTTGTGCTGTTTCTATGATATGGGCGTCTGTCTCGTTAGGTAAACCGAACATTAAGTGTAAACATACATCCGCATCAGTGTGCTCATGTAACTTTTTCACTGCGTCAACGGTACACTGTGCTGTGTGTCCTCGGCGTAAAAACTCGAGTTGATCATCGAAAAGGCTTTGCGCGCCTAATTCAACCATTGCGTAATGCTGTTGGCTCACCTGATCCAGTAAAGATAGCAAGCGTTGCGGCAAACAGTCTGGTCTGGTACCGATGACGATCCCTGCAATATGTTCCTCTGCTAGTGCAGTGTCAAAACGACTTTTGAGTAGAGCTACTTTATCCAATGTATTGGTATAGGATTGGAAATAAACCAAAAACTTATCTGTTTTGAGGCGGCGCCGTACATGTTTAATGTTATGTCGTATTTGCTCTGATAGTGTTTTCTCTCTTTCGAGAGGGTAGGCGGCTGAACCCCACTCATCACAAAAGATGCAAACGCGGTCGTCATCAGCATCGCTGCGATTAGGGCAGGTTTCCGCAATGCTCACAGAGACTTTGCCGACGCGCCTACCAAATCGGCGAACAAAGTATTGGCTAATAGGATAATAACGTCTGCCCTTCCATCGGTGTTCTTCTGGGTTAGCATCGTTTATTTGTATGTTTGTCATAACTGAAAGTCATCGGTGAATATAAGAAACGGATAATAGACCTTTTCTACTCGGAAGTGTGGGTTGCCAGGCTGATTTTTGTCTGAATTACTGGTGACTAGGGTGATTAGGGTGGTATCTTGCTTGGCTAACATTTACGAACAGGGCAAGGAGTAAATAATAATGGATAACAATGAAGGAGTTATCGTTGCTATTGAAGGGGCTCGGGCCAGAATTAGTTTGAATCGACCTTCGAAGCATAATGCTTTGCACAACGAGGACATAGCGCGGATGATCGAGTTCCTCGAAGAGGTGGATGCTACTTCACAAGTGAGATCACTGGTAGTGACTGGATTGGGGGAGAAAACTTTTTGTTCTGGGGCGGCGTTGAATCAGTTAGGTCAAGGTGAACTTGACGGACGAAACTTTATTAAATTAATGGATCGATTAGAGAGTTTAAGAATTCCCACTATTTGTTCTTTAAATGGCAATGTGTACGGCGGAGGAGTTGAGTTCACCTTATGTTGTGATTTTGTTCTGGGCCTAATAGGTTCTCGCGCATTCGTGCCCCCNGCTCGGTTAGGCTTGTGCTACGGGTTCTCTGGTTTAACACGCTATGTGAATCGAATTGGNCTNTCAGCGGCAAAACGCCTTCTGGNGGGCAATGAGACCTTTGATGCAGAAGAGTTATTGCGAACCGGTATCTATGATTANCTTGTTGATCCAGCGGACCGTAAAGANCGAGAACTTGAAATAGTAGAACGATTGGAAGGGTTAGCTCCCTTGGCCGTGCAACATATGAAGAAAACTTTAAATGAAATAGCGAATGGGACAGTTGTAGAAGCAGAAGCGAAACAGCGAGAAAAACAGTGTTTCCATTCCGAAGATTTGAAAATAGGGGTCGCGGCTCAAAGAGATAAGAAGAAACCTGTGTTTATCGGTGAATAGGAAGACTGGCACATAACTGTTGATGTGAGGAGGGGCGAAAGTGAGGGAAGTAGTCTCAGAGGTTACATTGAATATTTTGTCTGAAGATCCATGTAAACTAATTGTGGATGGAAAAAGAGAATTAGTTGCTGTTGTTGATAACGAAAGTCATAAGGACAATCACTCTGGCAACAAAGTGTTATTTTATTTATCGTCTACGGAGAAATTCGAGTGGTTGTTGAATAACCTGAGAAATGGAGCGTTGAATAGAAGTTGTTGTGTCCAAGGAAATATCATTACGTTGAAAACAAGTTCGTTGGCAGATTACATCGCTGATCCGGTTGCTGTACTTGAGCAAGCTCGAGGTTTGCCGGTGCAAGTCCTGAGTAACGAACAGGCAATTTTATGCCTTATTCCCACCGATATATATGATGCAATGGATGCTTGTGGGTAACAAAGTGTCTGCTAATTTCATGGTTGGCTAATAAACGGTGAGCTAATTACCGTTAGTATTCCTTTCAAAACCCCAAGTTCTCTTTTTTTATAACCTAAACACCATGGTTTAGTTGATAACATGCCTCATAAATGTTGTCATAAGCGGCGTTTTTATCCATCAATTCGTATTTTGTATCCTTACAATTTTGTCAGGGTTTTTAAATTAACTTGTGTGCAGGAGGCGGTTCGTGAAGATAGGGATCCCTAAGGAAATTCATCCGGGTGAGCGTAGGGTGGCTGCTACCCCAGAGTCCATCAAAAAGCTACAAAAACTGGGGTTTGANGTAATAGTGGAAGCCGGAGCGGGAANTGCGGCTACTTTTACNGATGACGNATATAGAGAAGCTGGNGCNGAGATAATANCCGATGCCTCNGNTTTATGGTCTCANGCNGATATNATTTTNAAGGTNCGGGCTCCTGGGACAGATGAGATCAATATGATCACCCCGGATCAGACAGTGGTTAGCTTCATCCAAGCTGCGCAAAATGCCGAGTTGCTGGATAGCTTAGCGGCGAAGAAATGTAATGTCCTCGCCATTGATTCGGTGCCTCGAATTTCCAGATCACAAAAGATGGATGCTCTGAGCTCTATGGCCAATATTGCGGGCTATCGAGCGATTACTGAAGCAGCGAACGTATTCGGTCGGTTTTTTACGGGCCAAATTACAGCCGCTGGGCGAGTCCCTCCAGCGAAGGTGATGGTTATTGGTGCTGGTGTGGCGGGACTTTCCGCTATTGGCACCGCTAATAGCATGGGGGCCATCGTGCGAGCCTTCGATACTCGACCGGAAGTGGCTGAGCAAATAGAAAGTCTGGGTGCAGAATTTCTAATGCTTGAATTTGAAGAGGATGGTTCGGGCCAAGGTGGTTACGCCAAAGTCATGTCTGATGAGTTTATTGCGGCGGAGATGGCCCTATTTAGAGAGCAAGCGAAAGAGGTGGACATCATCGTCACCACTGCTTTGATCCCAGGTAAACCAGCCCCGAAACTCATTCTTAAAGATATGGTTGAGTTGATGAAAGAGGGCAGCGTTATTGTTGACCTTGCAGCAGAAAATGGCGGTAACTGTGAGCTAACCGAAAAAGATAAAGCAGTGGTAAAACACGGTGTCACTATTATCGGATATACCGATTTGCCTAGTCGTCTTGCAACACAATCCAGTAATTTGTATTCCACCAACTTAGTTCATTTGATGACGGATCTTTGTAAAAGCGGTGAATTCAATATCGATATGGAAGACGATGTTATTCGCGGTACTACAGTGGTGCATAAGGGCGAAGTCACATTCCCTCCACCCCCGTTAAAAATTCCAGCAATTGCACAGAAGCCGAAAACGGAGCCCGTAGTTAAAGAGGTTGTGGAGGAAGGACCGAAGAAAGTTAATGTACCCCTGTTCGTATGTGGCGCATTGGTTTTATTAGGGATTGGAATCACAGCTCCTCCGGCATTTTTGTCTCATTTCATCGTATTTGTACTCGCCTGCTTTGTGGGTTATCAGGTGGTTTGGAGTGTCACGCCAGCGTTGCATACCCCGTTGATGAGTGTCACCAATGCTATCTCTGGAATAATTATAATTGGCGCGGTAGTGCAAATATCGGGGCCCATTGGTAGTCCTGTGACCATCTTGGCAGCAATCGCTGTGTTAATTGCATCGATTAATATTGGTGGCGGTTTTGCGGTGACGCAACGCATGCTACGTATGTTTAGTAAATAGGGGGAGTTAGAAATGTCAGAAGGAGTAATAACCGCTTCCTATATTGGGGCGAGCATTTTATTTATTATAAGTTTGGGCGGCTTGAGCAATCAAGAGACAGCACAAAGGGGAAATCTATACGGCATGATAGGGATGGCAGCGGCCATCCTAGTGACCATATTGAGTGATAATGTCAGTTCTTATGTGCTGTTAATATTGATGGTTGGTATTGGTATCATGATTGGTCGGATACTTGCCTCAAAAGTGGAAATGACTCAGATGCCGGAGCTGGTGGCCATATTACACAGCTTCGTTGGTATGGCTGCGGTGTTGGTCGGCGTGGCAAGTGCTATCGGCACAACTGAGTTTCCCAGCGAAGCCGAAAGAATTATCCACGGAATAGAGGTGTTTTTGGGTGTCTTCATTGGTGGTGTCACATTTACCGGTTCGGTTGTGGCGTTTGGAAAATTAAGGGGTAGCATTTCGAGTACGCCTCTGATGTTGCCTGGCCGTCATTTCATGAACTTGAGCATCATTATTGGATCCGTTGTTTTAGGTTTTGTCTTTTTGTCGGCTGATCACGACGCAGCATTGACGCCATTACTTATTATGACCGTACTTTCCTTTATTTTAGGGGTGCATTTGGTCATGGCCATTGGTGGTGCTGATATGCCGGTTGTGGTGTCGATGCTTAACAGTTATTCAGGATGGGCAGCAGCGGCCACTGGGTTTATGTTATCCAATGACTTACTCATTATTGTTGGTGCCTTGGTGGGCAGCAGTGGTGCCATTCTTAGTTATATTATGTGTCGTGCCATGAATCGTTCATTTGTCAGCGTTATCTTGGGTGGCTTTGGTGTCAAAAAAGTTGCTGCGAAAGACGGTNCTGATGAGGGGCCGAAGGAACATGTCACTACTCATGCTGAAGAAGTGGCAGAAATGTTGGCCCATGCGCAAAATGTCATTATCGTTCCAGGGTATGGTATGGCTGTGGCGCAAGCGCAGAATACGGTGTCCGAAATTACACGATATTTAAGAGAGAAGGGTGTTCAAGTTCGTTTTGGTATTCACCCGGTAGCCGGACGCTTACCAGGCCATATGAATGTACTCTTGGCGGAAGCAAAGGTGCCTTATGATATCGTAATGGAAATGGACGAGTTAAATGAAGATTTCCCCGATACTGACGTTGTTCTGGTCATCGGGGCAAACGATATCGTAAATCCTGGTGCTGCTGAAGATGCCAGTAGTCCAATTTATGGTATGCCCGTGTTAGAGGTATGGAAGGCCACGACCGCTGTTGTATTGAAACGCACAATGGCAACGGGGTACGCGGGGGTCGATAATCCATTATTCTATAAAGAGAATACTCGGATGTTGTTCGGCGATGCCCATGAAACTATGTCTAACGTGATGAGCGCATTAAAGAAGTAGACGTAGAAGTGCGCTAAAAGAACAGCGGATTTTGACAAATAAAAAGGCGACCACNCATTAAAGAGGGTTGCCTTTTTTATTGCTGTTTTTGTATGACTTATTGTTTTGGAGTCAGAAATAACTGGCGATTGGATTGATCTAATTCAAATTNAAAAAATGTAAGAAAGTTCATCCCTAGTAGGCCGTCAAATTCTCCCCATTCACTGAGATCAACCTCCAACAGATCAAAATCCTCCACTACATACTCGTCGATGGCGAAACGGTTAACCCGGTAGACGTTGGCCTCAGCGTGGCCATTTGCTGTGTTGATTGTTACGGTCCCCTCCCGCTTTCGAATAATATTTGCTAATTNTAAATCGTTAATGGCCTCTGTGCTCAAAGAGGTAGTCGTCGCACCGGTGTCAATTAGCAGCTCTAAAGTGAGCTCCTGGTTGATGACGGCGGTGACGATGTAATGTTGATCCACTTGCCTTAATGGAATAGCAGTGGTGATCTGTTCGGTGTCATTGAGTTGGTTTAGCCATTGGGTTTTAAGTGAGACTATGATGTCCTGATATTCCTTGCTGTAGGGAATAAGATTGAGGGTTTCTATAGCGGTGTTGATGTCGCCGCTATCGGNGTAAAGATAGGATATTTCTATACCAAAGAGTGGGTTTTCAGGTTGTTTCTCCATCACAAANTGCAATATTTCAAAAGCCGATTGTTGGCTCACTCGGTGGTCATTGTTTTTGTAGTGAGTCATGGTGCCAAGGACTAACTTCTCAATTTCTTCCTGGAAACTTTTAATTTCATCAGATGAGAGGCTATGGTGCTGTGCTACAAAGAGGGAGTCGATAGCTCCCAATGTATCGCCACGGCTGTCTTTTATTTTCGAGTTCATGGCGTGAAGAATACTTTGGTCATATCCCTCTGCCAGCATTTGTTTTACCCAGAGAGTAAGGGTAAGCCAATTTTTTTGTCCTGCAAGTTGGTGGAGGTTATTGCGTATTGCTTGCAGGAAAAGATGATTTTCAGCTTTGACTAAATCCATTTTTTTGAGAATGCCGAGAGTCTGCTCGACCTTTTGTTGGCGAATTAGATTAAACAAATGACCTTCAAAATCAACTGAGGATGAAGTGATCTGATTACCGCAAATCTGATGTTGCTGATTTTGGGTGTTGTGTCCGCAAGATTGGACCTCTTGCCCCGGCGTTGTTTGGGTTGCATTTGTTTGTGCCAAGTCCGTTTGAGCAANATCTTTTGGCGAGAAGAGTTTGCTGAGGTGAGGCCGAATGGTCCAACCCAAAGTTAAACCAATAATCAAAAATAAAAGAGGAGTTGCAAGAGTTTTCATATAAGGGTTGCTACCGGGAAATGAAGGCTGGCTGTTGTTAACAATGATGGGTCCACCGTTTACTGTAGGTTATGAATTATGCGGACATCTGTTGTGTTATGAAAGGCCAATATTTAAGGCTAAATTTGATGGNATANCAGCCAGTATTAAATGTAGACATCACCTGCAAATCACTTTATTTTAGCCGGCATACAGCAACTAGATGGATGGGGGACGTATGACNGCGGATGAACAGAGCGAANTAGTATTAGTTGAGAAAAAGAATGGTGTTGCCACAGTAACGCTCAATAGGCCTGACGCATTGAATGCGTTAGGTGCCAAAATGCGAATGGCAGTTGCGACTATATTTCATCAGCTAAAATCTGATGAAGAGGTTGGTGCGATAGTATTAACCGGCAAGGGGCGTGCATTTTGTGCTGGCTTGGATCTGAAAGAGTTGGCCTCAGGTGAAGAGGACAATGACGAGGCGGTATCGGATCTATCCCTTAAAGCCTCCGTGACGGGAACAGGCAAACCGATCATAGGGGCCATCAATGGTTTTGCAATAACAGGTGGGTTTGAGCTTGCACTGATGTCTGATTTTATGATCGCGTCAGAGAATGCAAAATTTGCTGATACTCATTCTCAAGTCGGTATAGTACCGGGTTGGGGAATTACCCAAAGGTTACCTCGTCTTATCGGGATTAATCGGGCAAAAGAGTTGAGTTTCACTGGCAGTTTTTTAGGTGCTGAGATGGCTGAGCGGTGGGGGCTTGTCAATCGGGTTGTTGCCTCAGAAGATTTGTTAGCCGTCTGTCAAGCGATGGGCGAAGAGATCGTGAGTGCCGATGCTCGTACTTTATTAACAGTTAAAAGAGTAATGGACGCAGGCTGGGAAAATACTTTAGAGGCGGGTCTTAAGATTGAGTCCAGGGCCAATAGAGAGCATATGAAAGAGACCACTCCTGAATTTTTGGAGCAGCGGCGAAAAATTGTAATGGAGCGGGGGCGACGCAAAAACAAGTAAGTTGAAGTTTCAATTGACTATAAGGGGAACGGGGTTCTAACTTTAGTCGGTTAAAACAAAATCAATGCTCTGTAGTGCCCTAGCTGTAACGCTTGTGAGGCTTTTACTCAAGGTTATCCAGGAACTTATCCACAGAATTTGGGGATAAGTTCCTGGAAGATAAACGCAGACTCAGTTTTAGTAACCCCAGATATTAGTAACCCCGGATATTAAAAGCCCCAGATCTTGAAGCTCTAGATTTTGGACCGTTATATCTAAAGAGCGGTGAGCGGTGAGCGGTCTAGCGGTTTTATCAGTAGGTGCCAGGTGGGAAAATAGATGCGAGGTGGGACAATAGGTGGAATAAATTCATCGGCGGTTGTATTTTTTCTACGAATGAAGGTTTTTTTCTTCTTCGACTTCCCTGCTGATCAGCTTAACGATATTCACCATTTGTTCTGAGATTAATTCTAGCACGTCATCGACTGCTAGTATGCCCACGAGGTCATTTTCTCGGGACACTACGGGGATTCGTCTAATGCCCTTACGCTTCATAAGACTGATTGTCCCCATCAAATCATCGGTCTCTTCAGCGGTAATAAGATCTGTCATCATAAGGTCAGTGACCGTCACGCTTTCTAAGGGTACATCTTGTGCCACAAGCTCCACAACAAGGTCTCTATCCGTCACGATGCCAATGGGGCGGTTGCCGTCTTCAGTGGGTTGAACAATGACGATAATGCCAACGTGGTGTTGACGCATTAATTGGGCAACTTCTCTAACCGTTGCATCAGCGCTAGAGGTGATTACTTCTCGATTGCAGTAGCTTCCAATATTCATGCTGATCTCCATAGTTATCCATTTGCCCGAAACCCATCCTACGCCTATTGTAGAAAGCTAGTCGTTTCGGTGAAACGATTATTCCGGCATATTAAAAAGTCAGTGGCTACAGTAAAATTTATAAGGCATTTTCAGAAGACTGTCTGTTAGGGACTATAAGGGATGTAAGAGGTTGATTGTAATGTGATCAATTGTGCTTAAATCAAAACTTAGGAAAAGATGAAAGTCATGAAAATTGAAGATTTTTTAGAAGTCCCCGTAATGGGTATTCTGCGAGGCATTGAACTGGACAATATCGAAGGGCTAGTGGAGGCACTCTCTCAAACACCTCTGAAGTGTATCGAAATAACGATGAATACCCCGGGAGCTGCAACGTTAATAAAGGAGTTGAAGTTTCTGGTCAAAGGAAAAATGAGTGTAGGTGCCGGAACGGTATTAAGTCTTGATGAGTTTGACCTGGCTATCAATGCGGGTGCTGAGTTCATTGTCTCTCCGGTGTTAGTGAAAGAGGTGGTCACAGCCTGTGTCGACCAAGGTATTCCTGTATTTCCCGGTGCATTTTCGCCACAGGAAATTTACGATGCGTACCAAGCGGGTGCTTCCATGGTAAAAGTTTTCCCTTGCAAAACTCTCGGTCCGGGTTATATCAAAGAAATTCGTGGACCTTTTCCCGATATTCCATTACTGGCCTGTGGCGGAGTGAATGCCGACAACGTGGGAGAGTTTTTTGATAACGGTGCAACAGGAGTCGCGTTTGATGGTAGTATTTTTCAAAATGATCTGATGAACCGCGGAGAATTTGACGAAATTGTTCGCAAGGTGAAGGCAATTGTGGCGCCTGTTTTACCGAGGTAATGGTTGGTCAAACGTTAGATGGACTATATAAAAAATGTGTGTGTATCCAATAGGAAACTAAGATGCAAAATCAGTGGGATGACCAAGATATTGATGGACTGGAAGATGATCTTTTAGCCCAACGTGTTTACACTTCTCAATTATTAGGTCGTGAGACAGGCTTGGTACTTCACGGGGGAGGGAATACGTCGGTTAAATTGACCGAATTAAATTATTTTGGCGAGTCTGAGGAATTGCTGTATGTAAAAGGCAGTGGCTGGGATTTGGATACTATTGAAAAGCCGGGATTCGCGCCCGTTAAAATGGATACCTTGCTAAAGCTAGCTCAGTTGGAGTCACTCACCGACGTAGATATGGTAAGGCTACAACGAGCGGCTATGACTGATCCTGGGGCTCCGAACCCGTCAGTGGAGGCAATACTGCATGCTATTATTCCTTATACCTTTGTGGATCACACTCATGCAGATGCGGTGGTAACATTGTCAAATACGACAGAAGGGGAGAGCCGAATCAAGGCTTTATTTGGCGATAGAGTGTTGATTATTCCCTATGTTATGCCTGGATTTGTGCTTGCCCGAGCCATCTTTGAACTCTCTCGGGAGGTGAATTGGGGTGAGCTGGACGCGATTATTTTACTCAATCATGGTGTTTTTACTTTTGCGGATACAGCGAAAGAAAGCTACAGCAAAATGATAGAGATTGTTTCTGTTGCGGAGGATTATCTTTACGACACTACGCACTTGCAGTTTTCTGATGTTCGACCGGGCGATGTTCATTCAGGAGATGTTCAATCAGGCGATGAGCAAACAGGAGTGTCTTCTGATGCGATATTTCCTTTAATGGAAATCGCTAAATCAAGAAAGGCTGTATCCATCGCAAAAGGTTTAGCCATGTTGGCA
>JAESQG010000223.1 GCA_016765265.1 Pseudomonadales bacterium
GAAGAGTAGGCTTTTTTTGCTTTGAACCAATTATTCATTAGCGGCTGATGTCTGCGTACAGTTTTGACAAACTTCTTCACCGGCTCCAACCTTGATCGCATCGCTCGGTTGCACCATAGCTTTAAATATCGCTCAGCCCAATAAGGCGATTGATATTGCCAATAAGCTCGAAAGCTTTCTTTTAACAAATAGGCACGTACACTCTTTAGATCATATTTCAATAATTCGTTCAGTTTATAAGGCACTCAATTATAGTATTTTACTCTGTCTCAGATTTATACTCTGCCCTGCTCGAGCCCTCATAGTGTAGAATAGGATTTCAGATACCGTCGCAATATCTCATCTCAGATATAAAACAGCAAGCCGTTGAGTGAGCTCTTTTTATTGAATGCGATTTTTAATAGCTGCGATATACAATTGCTAATTCTCTGATTACCATTAAGGGCATCAACCTAAACACCAACATCAACATCAAAATAATGTACAAAGTGTGGCTTTCATGTGAATACAATTTGCTCGCTTGAGATGAGCTAAGGGTCAGTCTCAAGCGGATACAGCTCATAGCCGTTTATATCAAGTCACGTAAGGAAAATACAAAATGATTGTGGATAATAAAGTAGTCGTAATCACGGGTGCCGCCAGCGGAATCGGTCGTGCCCTCGCCGAAAGATTTGTAAAAGAAGGTGCGGCAAAGGTTTTCATCGCCGATATTAGTGAGCAAAAACTAAAGCAAGTGGCTGAAGAAGTAGGAGCCACCCCGTAGCCACCGATGTAACGAAAGAAGATCAAGTCATTCGCTTAATCAAGACTGCAGAAGCCTTTAACGGTCACATCGATCTCCTTTGCTGCAACGCTGGTATTCTTCTTGAGGGCGGATCTGAAGTGGCCAATGATAAATGGCAAACAATATGGGAAATCAATGTTTTTTCCCATGTCTTAGCGGCTAGGGCTGCGCTACCCAATATGATTAAACGCGGCGAAGGCTATATATTAAATACCGCATCAGCAGCTGGATTGTTAAGTCAAATTGGTTCCGCGCCTTACAGCGTCACGAAGCACGCCGCTGTAGGCTTTGCTGAGAGCCTCGCAATCGAACATGGAGACCGAGGGATAAAAGTATCGATACTCTCAAGGGGTCAACACTCCTATGCTAGAGGGTATGGAAGACGGGGGAGTTGCGGGCACCGATGGTGTCATTCAGCCCGAAGAATTATGTGATGCGGTAATCAAGGGTTTGTTAGATGAGCAGTTTCTGATATTGCCCCACCCAGAAGTCAAAACCTATTTGCAAAGAAAAACCAGCGATTATGATCGTTGGTTAAAGGGTATGCGCCGTCTGAGAACAAAAACAAACGAGAAAACGCGATGAATAAGGCCGCCAAAACTAAAAGCAAGCCCATGCTGGGCAAAGATCCGTACAGCATTCCTTTAGACGAGTACGACGTGTCACAACGCGAGTTATTTCAAACTGACACACTGTGGGAGTTTTTTCATCGCTTGCGTAAGGAAGATCCCGTTCACTACTGTAAGAACTCCAAATACGGTCCCTATTGGTCNGTGACTAAATTCAACGATATTATGGAAATTGAGAGTAAGCCGGACATATACTCTTCAGAGCCCTCAATTACGATACAAGATCATCACNAGGATTTTGAGTTCCAAACTTTTATTGCCATGGANGAACCCAGACATAGCGAGCAACGACTCGCTGTGCAAGGNGTAGTNGAACCTAGAAATTTAGCACGTATCGAAGACCTTATCCGTACCCGTGCCGGGAAGATCCTAGATTCACTCCCCCTTGGAGAGTCTTTTGATTGGGTTGATAAAGTAGCTGTTGAGCTCACCGGGCAGATGCTGGCAACNTTATTTGATTTTCCCATGGAGGAACGACGCAAACTGACGTACTGGTCTGAAGTGTCTATAGCCTATCCGGGTCCAGGTTCGCCCATTGCAACCATCGAAGATCGCCACCGGATTTTATTAGAAGAGTGCATGCCTAGATTTATCGAACTCTGGGATGAGAGAGCCAAACTCCCCCCTCAATTTGATTTAATCTCAATGATGGCTCACGGGGAGGGAACTAAAAATATGCCCCATGAACGCCCGATGGAATTTATGGGCAATCTAATGTTACTAATCACGGGAGGCAACGATACCACCCGCAATTCAATTACCGGTAGCGTCCTTTTCTTGAACCAAAACCCGGAGCAATACCAAAAACTGCGTGACCACCCCGAGCTTATACCGAGTATGGTGCCCGAAGTTATTCGGTATCAAAGTCCACTAGCGCATATGCGCCGAACCGCTACCCAAGATACAGTTTTGGGCGGTAAAAAAATCGCAAAAGGCGACAAGGTAGTCATCTGGCTAGTCTCGGGCAATAGGGACGAGGATGTCATTGAAAACGCCGATGATTTTATTATTGATCGCAAGCGAGCACGTCATCACTTATCCTTCGGCTTTGGNATTCACCGATGCATGNGCAATCGATTGGCAGAAATGCAGTTACGGGTATTATGGGAAGAAATATTAAAACGGTTTCACTCCGTTGAAGTAATGAAAGAACCAGTTCGAACCTATTCAAATATGATAAAGGGCTATGCGGAATTGTCTGTTCGCTTAAGCCCTTTGTAATACTGAGAAAAATAGGTACTAGAAAAATCAGGTACTAGGAAAAATTGGGTTTGCGTTTTTCTAAAAAGGCGGCAATGCCTTCTTTACTATCATCATTCATAAAAAGAAACGGCATTGCATCCTTCGCATAACTCATCTCTTCGCCACCGAGGTGACGATTATACATAGACTTAGCCAGTTGAATTGCCATCTGCGGTTTCGACGCAATTTTTTCTGCCAGTTCCATCGCCCGCGCAACAACCTCATCATGAGGCACAACTTCCAACACTAAACCCAGATCTTTTGCTTCTTGAGCCGAGATAGCATCCCCTACCATACTCATCTCCTTCGCTTTTTGGCGACCTACAATTTCTCCCAAACGAACAACAGCAAACCCTGGCAGTAGTCCTAAGTTGATTTCTGGAACGCCAAACTTGGCTTTCTCTGAGGCGATAACAAAGTCTGATCCNAGNGTCANTTCAAANCCGCCA
This sequence comes from Pseudomonadales bacterium, assembly GCA_016765265.1. GTDB lineage: Bacteria > Pseudomonadota > Gammaproteobacteria > Pseudomonadales > DC-out160 > DC-out160. The sequence goes on from JAESQG010000223.1 coordinate 3,105, forward strand.
CCAAAGGCAAACCCGTTAACCGCNGAAATAACAGGTTTAATACAGCGCTCACCAATAGCCAAAGTNTCAATGACTTCATCCAAAAAGGCTTTGATATAGCGAGGCTCAGATCTCAATCTACTAATGTCGGCACCAGCGCAGAAAGACTTATCCCCCGCTCCAGTAATGACGACCACCCGCACATCATCATCATTCGATACCTCTCTGAAACCCTCCTCTAACCCTTCGCAAATATTGGCGCTTAAGGCGTTTAGTTTATTAGGCTCGTTAAGCGTCATTAAAGCGATGTGGCCTTTTTTTTCGT
>JAESQG010000224.1 GCA_016765265.1 Pseudomonadales bacterium
GGACTTTATAGTTGCATTATTTGATGTTTGTGATGTTTTTGCAGACAATATCATAGACAACTTAAACCAACATACAAAATGAATAATTTGTGTCTAACTGGAGCCTACTAGCAAAATCGCTATTCGCTATTTATTAATTGAAAGGTGCTGTTGGATGTTATTACCGCTGTAGTTCTGTCACACGACATATAATCTACACGAAGGTTTTTATTTGAGACTAGAGATGTCATACACATTGAAAGGATTCGATCTGATATCTTTGTTGTAGTAATACTTTCGCTGATGCTTAACACGGTTCCGCCACAATCTGATGTGCCATTAGTATGGATATTAATATGGCCGCTCACAAACATCCTGCAATTTACCACATTTCCCTCGAAATTTTCGGCCAAAACATTTGATGTTGATAATATAAAGGAAACTGATATTAATGCCGAGAAAAAATTCATTTACGTATCCGTTAAATATAAAATAGATTGTAATTGGTTGTAATTATTGTTGCACCATGGCCTTCGAAGGAACCCAACAAATCGCTTTGCTGTAAACAGAACAGGTTTCTAAACGGGGCATTACTTTCAATTACTAAATCGAGCCTCGATGGTGCTAGTATTGTAAAATTTGTTCTAGTGTGGCACGCCATTATTTGGTGTCCTCACCAGTTCAGCTATACTCGCTATCGGTAGGAGGCGCGGGCATTTATATCGTCAGCCTAACAAAGCCGGAGATCGGCCAATCTGGTGCCGGGTCATGCTTCTACTACCTTAGTATTTGGGATGGTGTGATTACTGCTGGCATCAGTGCAGCTGCTTGATCCGTAAAATTTTAGCAATAGATCCTTTCCGCTGACCAATGCCGTATTTGCTACTGCAAATCTAGCTTTAGCGTAGTCATCATTGCCTGGGCCCAGCCTATAATCTGTCCCGGCGATATCGACTATAAGAAACCCTTCTTGATTTCCATACTCTCCCACTTTTGCCGACGAAGGTGTTCCTCGGCAGTCCACGACGGCGTAGCTAATAGTAGAAATTAATAATCCGAGTGTGAAAATGAATATATGTTTCATTCAGGCGGCCCCAACCAATGTTAAAACAGGCCAGATTGTAATGCGTTTTATTAANAATTTCATCTTATATTACCACTCTCATGACACATCTATCTAAGTTGAACATCTCATGTGTAGAAGGATATTCAGCGCCTTATAAAAACTGTTATTGTTTTATCAATTTTAAGTTTATGCCTTCCTTTTTTCTAGTTGGCTATGGTGCGGTGGCGATCGTTTTTGCTGGCATTTTTNAAATGTAGAGGCGATTATATATTTTTAACGAAGGAATCTAGGCAATCGGTCTGGTTTGAATGAGCCGGTTGGTTTAAGGGTGATGCTAGTTGTGTTCGAGATCAGGGTATTAGCATGAGTCAGTAAAAAGTATGACAAAAAGCTAATCAGAACAACCGTCAGCGTTGTATATGAAGGTATAAAGTCAGGACGATAAATTTCGTCTTAAAGGAATGTTTAACTGTATATGGACCGTAAAATAGCGGGTAAATACCTCAAGATTAAACAGCTGCGTTCAAAGTAGAGGAGGCCTCCTCTACCAAACATTAAAGCATAGCTATTCAATTTTCTTTGGGCTGCAATAGATACAACTACAGAGCACTACCANGAGAAGCACTAATGTACGCAGTTATTTTACACTTTTTTCTATTGGAAACTATTACGTTTTATAGTCTGTTTACTGCAGGCCTATTCTGTATTAGAAAAGACTTCTTCTTGCCTATCGGAGAGGGAGCGGGTAGCATCCGTCGTCGCGGCGTAGGGATAGAGTCTCGTCCACAGTCACAACTAAAAGAATATATTTTTAAATGGATAGTCGTGGTTTAAAGTGGCGATTTTCTTTCTTAGCGACATAAATACTTTAGTACCTAATCAATTATTGGATATTGATATGAACAAACCAATCATATTGTTGGTTGCGGCTTTATCAACAGGGTTTCTCACCTACATATTTACAGATAATAGTTCTCAAAATAAACCCAACATATTTTCAGGCGAAGAAATCCCGAAGGNTCTAAAAAGTAGTGATGACGGAGTCGTTTTGGGAAATAAAATAAAAGAAGCGCTATCTACTGAGTCTAGATTGAGTTTAGATCCTGAGCGCATAAGAAATATCGTCGACGAATTTGGTTTCCGGGAAAAAACTAAGTACATGAATTTGTCAGAAGAAGACCAGGAAGATATGGCGCGTACTGTAGGACACAGTAATAGTCTCAAAGAATTAATGGCTTCGGGTGAAGAACGCTTTAAGGAACTCTCAGAATCCGAAGAAAACCTGGCACAGATGGACAAAAAAGCGGCCGCATTGTTGAGAGATCTGTATAGCAGCACGGGTTACAGCGAAGCTGATGTCAAGGCGCGTTATGAGGTAATTAGTGCGGAATAACTCAGTCGAAAGCCTTAAAGAATCAAATTAATTCGATATAGAAAACCCTATTTTTTTTGAAAAGGAAGAATTACATGTGGCGGAGTAAAGTTATTGGCTTGTTGTCCTTAACTCAATTGGCTTGTTGTGTCTTGTTAAATGCTAATGTTGCAGAGGCAGCGGTGCTGGGAAAACTCAGTGGCGATCTAAGTGTTAGTCAAGGCATGCTAGGTTATCAATTAGCGCTTCCCGTGCCAAATGGTATTCACGAGATCAATCCGAATTTGTCAATCAGCTATCAACAAGCCGGAATGAGTGGGATTTTAGGCTCTAGCTTTTCGTTGTCCGCGTCCTCAGCTATCACTCGCTGTACGCCAAATAGAGAAAATGATGGCTTTGAATCCGGCATACAAATCGATGCACTAACTCGTTTCTGTCATGATGGTCAGAAACTCGTGTCAGTTTCAGGGCAAGATGGCAAAAACGGTGCAGAGTACCGAAGCTTTAATAACAACAATATAAGATATGTATCCCATGGAGGTAGTGACTACACTCCAGATACTTGGGTGTTAAACACTCCAAGTGGTTATGAACTCACATTTGAGCGGCATGGGCAACCGAATAATCAGTTTGCTGCATGGTTCCTAACAAGTAAAAAAGATTTTTTCGATAATGAAATGACCTATCAATACTCAATATCAAACTCACCACGCTTAGAACAAATCAGTTATTCTGGGTACGTGATCGATTTCGATTATATTGACAAGGAAAACACCGTAGGACAGTACCAAGATAGTGTGTACGTTTCTGTAACTAAATTACTTAATAAAATTACGGTCACTAGCCCCAACGGAGAGTTGTTTTACTNCTATGATTTTGGCTATGAGGTGATCACTTCACCCGTAGCAGTGGAAAGGCTCGAGCAAGTGACTCGATGTTACGCTGGCACAGGTGCTGAGGGCANCTCTGCTTGTTTAAAGCCAGTAAGGTTTACCTATAAAGACCTACCCAATTCGGCAGTAACCGTAGACCAACGTGAGACAGACCTCACGATGATAGTACCTAGTGAGCATTACAAACCCGCAGGTGGTATAGATGATTTGCCTATAGAGCAGCGCCCCAGCTTCGTTGCAGGAGATGTTACTGGAAATGGTTTTGACGACTTTTGCTATTACAAAGTAGGACAAGGCATTCTTTGTGCTGAATACGACGATGGAAGTTATACTGCACCTCGAAACTGGAGTGCTGATCTCGGTTACGAGGCAAATGAAGAGGATCACCAGGCTTATGGTTTATTACGATTAATAGACATCAATGTTGATGGTAAGGCGGATTTTTGCCTGTTAGATGACACGGGATTACGGTGCGGTATTAGCAGTGGTAGTGGCTTTGAGAATATTGCATATTGGAATACGACTCTCAGTAAGAGCAACTCAGCAATCAGTTTGAATTATGTCGATAGTGATAGCTTTGTTGACGTTTGTGGCTTAGATGAAAGTATGAGTTACATCTGTTTCACAGGTAATGGCTCTAGCTTTATGACAGAGCTAAACAATTTCGGTAATGTGGATTTTGTTCGCAAAAACGAATGGCAATTGGAATCGTGTTCCGGCGAAACCTGTTGGTTAGAAGACCATGATTATGAAAGTAACCTACCATCAGCGATGTGGCTCGATATTGATGGAGATTATGATCAGGATTTGTGTTGGGTGTCAGATAGCTTAAAAGGGTATGTTTGTCGGTATGCTGAAACGGACCCTAATACCAAGACATTAGTTTATGGTCTTCCGGTATTGTTGATGGATTTGAGTGCTTTCATAAGTACTTTACCGGCGTCTCCCGCTTCAATCGTAGATAATATGCTAGTTCATCAGAATCTAGTATCTCAAAGTGAAGAGGCTGTTGATANAGCTGAAAAACTAGTATCAGGCTTTCGTTTGTCAAACCTGAATGGCGACCAGTTGCCTGACCTCTGTTTCGTTGAAGGCTTGGACTTGAAATGTGCAATAAATAATGGTAGTGGTTTTTTGGATGCTACCATATGGTCAAGTCTAGATTCATTGCTTGGGGAAATGACTGGTGATGAGCTAAAAGCAAAAATATCCGAGTTGCGATTTGTAGATCGTAACCGGGATGGTGCGGCAGATCTCTGTATTATTCATTCAGAAATTGAAAAATGCGGCACAAATATTGGTGATAGTTTTGGCGAATTTCAAGAAAGGCTTAACATTTATCCAGATATTGTTTCAGATTTAAATGAGCAGAGAGTCTGGGGCAGTTTTATGCATAAGCTTTTTGGCGGGCACCGACTTATCGTTAATCAACAAGTGGTCCGTTCAGCCTACGGAAATCTTCTTGAGGTCCATGATCTTAACGGCGATGGATATTCTGAATTTTGTTATAGAAGTATTTGGGGAATTGTGTGTTCGACTAATGACAATTATGGCCCGTCAGCTTTATTAACGGGCGTTACGGATAGCTTCGGACTGACTAGCACAGTGACTTACGAGAGCCTCCTGCATGACCAGCTTTATGATTACGCTACCACGATACCTGAGGGCTTTCACGAGAGTCCGCTAAACATATTGGTGGTGTCCTATATCGAAACTGAAACGGCTGTAGCTGATAACTATTCCGGAGACAAGCTACGTAATCGAGTTGATTACCGGTACGGTGCTTACCTGGTGAATCAAGCAGAGGAGCTTTCAGGATTTACGAGAATGACACAAACACAGTCAGAAAGAGGCATAGCTAGCAAGATTGCATTCTATACAGACATAAAACTATTCGGCCAACAGCACTTTTCGAATCGATATATTAATGATCTTTCAGTAAAAGAAGATATCAATAACTTTCGAGCGGA
>JAESQG010000225.1 GCA_016765265.1 Pseudomonadales bacterium
CTGATTATATCTTCAACGGCCTGCAGTCAGCAGTTAATTATAGAGACACCTGCAGATGGGGCAGTGTTAACAACTAAACCCAGTCTTTATAAAGTACAGTTTACGGATGGCATTCCAATGGGTGTACAGTTTGTGCTCAACTCAACGGATGTGACTGATCAGTTCACTATTACTCAGCAAGGTGCCGAGGTGGACGGGGCGCTGTTAGCACAATACGTGTTTTCCGGTAAGAATGAATTCAGTGCAAGAGCCGGCCTCGAATTACAACTGAGTGTGTTCTACTACGATGATACGGGGCCTACGGTACATGTATTAAATGCTGATCACAGTGCGGGTACTGTGTCAGGTTATTTAGACGATCCCAGTGGTGTGGTAAGCCTTACAATAAACGGCACTAATATCGACGTTGATGCCCAGAATCGTTTTAGTTCTTCATTTACCAGCCTTCCCTACAATGAATTTGTTGCTACAGATGCCAACGGCTATCAGTCTGCGACCACCTTCGCGCGGGGGGATCAACAACTTTTTCCATCCATGTCCCTTAGATTAACCAACGATGGATTTGCTTTTCTCGGGGATCAGTTAGCCACAGGCTTAAGTGATTTTAACTTCAGCGGTGCGATGGAAGCCATTAATCCTATTTATAATGGATTGATTTATGAATTGTCGCTTTCAAACTTTCATTTTACCAGACCGGTTATTGATTTAGTCGTGAAGGATGATGAGAGCTTTCATATACGTATTGAAATTCCTAATTTCATCGCGTCAATGAAATTAGACAAATTATTTGGCAGTACCGAAGGTACGATGACAGTGGATAATGTGATTATTGAAACCGATGCAATGATCGATATTGTTGATTCAGACATTAGTCTTTCAATCGCCAATACAGCACTGATTTTAGATAACCTAGTGATAGATTTGGATTCTACTTTCTACACCACGGTACTCGGTAGTTTGGCTAATTGGCTTTTACCCAAGTTTATCGCCGTCATAGAACAGCTCGCGGTTCCAATTTTGTCGGATTTTATTGGGGGTTTATTAATTGAAGGTGATATAACACTGGAAGATAACGATGTGATAGAAACCATACGCCTCTTGGTAACGCCGACCTATCTCGATACTTTTAGCAATGGCCTTACCGTTGATATTAATGCGGCTTTGAGTGCTCCAGATCCCTCTCCGGCTGCTCCCGACCAAATAGGTTCGCTGTATGTAATGAGTGATTTACCCAGCTTGCAAGATGTCACACCTGATGGAAGCCACTATGATGTAGGTATCTCCCTTTCTGCAAACTTGATCAACCAAGCCCTGTATGCAGCTCATGAGTCAGGGATTACTACAATGAGAATCACCCCAGCCAATACCGCGGGTGTTGATCCCGAAGGTGTGTCTGTGATCCAAGGTGAAGGAGATGATATTCAAGTACTAGATAGCTTTGCTTTGAGGCTTGAACCTGCCAGTCCTCTTTTTGTTAGCTTGATGCAAGGCGATAACTTGCACGGTTTGTTGGGTTGGTATGATGTCTATTTGGGATTTGATGTGAAGCGAGCTAGTTGGTCAGATTACAAAAATATATTTTCGGTTAAATTTAGTTTGGAAGTGCCATTTGAACTAGGGGCTACGGAAAATGGCAGTCTCCATATAGGAATCGAGCAATTACCCGTTATCGAGGTATTGGATACTGTAAATATTGGTCCCATTAAGCTTTCACAGCAGTTTGTTAATGACCTTGTTGAGCATGTGATGCCGGTTGTTTTGCCTACCTTGTCGGGGGCGTTGGATATTTTACCATTGCCGACTATTGGAGGTTATCGTATTCATGCTGATGAGCTTTGGGTGTCCGGTGATAATGATAGAAACTTCTCCTTGGCAGGATCCTTAGTTAAAGAAATTACCACAGAACAATCAACGGCTCCCACTTCTTCACTAACCACCACTACTAGCAATGTGGGGGATGTGGTAAACGCAGAAGTCACTATCGATGTGAACGAAACATTGAACCCGACAAATGCACCCTTAGAGTATCGCTACCGAGTAGATGGTGGCGGATGGTCCAACTGGAAACAACGTAGCTCTATCAGAATGCGTCGGCTTCTTGGTGGGCATCATAAGGTAGAAGTTTGTTCGAGAACAATATTAATGAAGCAGGAGGTAGATTGTCCCACCGCTGAGTTTGAAACGGTGGTCGCTCAGTAGTAGAAGTCGTTACGCTATCCCAGCACGAGTTAAGTTGATTGACACAAGTGCATTCTACGAAAGCCAGTTTATTAAACTGGCTTTTTTTTGTTTACATTTCTTCAGTTTACAAACTAACAGCTGCGATTACATTGTCGCAGCTGTTCCTTAACATGATTGCTACATTTCTCACTTATTAAGCTCGTTGACAATATAGGTCAAAAAAGTAAACTAAATTGGTCGTTAAATAATAAAAATTAGAATGTTTGGAGACCTAGTATGCTCGTTTCACCTTCGCGGATTACCATCCTTGTCTTAGTCTTGTTTTCGACTGGGTGCTCACAAATCACAATAGATGAACCCGATAATGCATTGGTTTCATTTGCCGAGCCTAGCTCGGTACTGGCACAGATAGATATTCTATCTATCAAGGATAACATGCTAACTGAAATGATGACCCCCTATGATACCTTCGGTCAGGGTCTTAGCCTTGATTCCGGAACCTCCATGAGNGCGTCTGAGGAGGGGGGCAGCATTGGCTTTTTGTATATGGCGGGTGATGCGCCCAGTGTTGGAAACTCTCTTTCGTCATCCCTCTTTTGAGTTAAAGATTTGATATAGACGATTGAACTGCGTTTTCCAAGATGATGTTACNAACTAACAACAGCGATTACATAGTGAAACATATTCNTTAACACTATTGCTACATATCTCGCTTACTAAGCCCTTTGACAATAAAGACGATGGACGTACACTATTCTTGTCCTGAAAGTTCAGAGTATTTGTCTCAAAAGGTGGTGAGCTTAATAATTACTTATCCTAGTTACTAATAAGAATAATGAAAACGTACGGAGAAAAATAATGATAACGTCACTTTCAAGGATCGCTGTCCTCATCCTAGTTTTATTTTCGACGGCGTGTGCCAAACTTACAGTGAACGAACCAGTCGACGGATCTGTTTCACTGACAAAGCCCAGTACTTACAGCGTCACTTTTGCAAACGGTATTCCACCCCATTTACAGCTAGTGCTCAATTCCTCGGATGTAACAGATCTGTTTACCATAACGGAATCGGGCGCAGTAGCTGACGGTTCTTTGTTGGCAGACAAAGTGTTTTCCGGCAAAAACCAATTCAGTGCAGTGTTAGGCGATTTTCGGGTGGTCAGTTCGGTTTTTCATTTTGACGATATTGGTCCTACGGTCCATATACTCAGTGCCGATCACAGCACGGGTATTATTTCAGGCTATGTGTATGATCCGAGTGGAGTGGTAAGCCTCTCTATCGATGGCAACAATGTTCCTGTTACGGGTCAAAATGTTTTTAATACCACCTTTACTAGTATGCCTTATAACAATATTTCTGCCGTTGATAATAACGGTTTTGTATCAACTGTCGATTATGCGCGAGGGGATCAGGAATTATTCCCATCCATGTCCTTGCGGTTAAATAATGGTGGTCTTGCCTTTTTTACAGAACAAGCAGAAATAGGGATGCACGAGTACGATTATCAGGGTCTTACAGATGATCCTGACTTTAATCCTGTTTTAGATGGTGACGTAGAAGTCAATGTTTTAAAGTTCAATATAGGCGATGGTGATCCGAGGGCTCCAAATATTCCGAGGCTGCGTCCAGTCATTGACGTCGTAGTGATAGACGGTAACCTCACAGAGGGTACCAGCGAGTTGCAGATTCATATTGTGCTTCCGGCTTTATGGATGGAAGTAGAAGCGAAGATTTTGTTTTTATGGTATGACGGCTTAATATCTGCGGATGAAATTGTCATTGATACTATCGCCAAGATTGATATTGTAAATTCGGATCTTTCTATATCGATAAGAGATACGAGTGTAGATTTTACTAATTTTAATGTGGAGATAGATGGCTTTTTTGGNANTATNATTGAGAGCCTNATACCGAANCTTATTCCTTTATTTGTGAGTGTAACGGAGAGCATACTGGTGCCGCTATTCTCTGATTTTATCGAAGATATAGTGATTGATAGTGAGTTTGATATTGATGGTAAAACATTAAGGGCAGTAATTACGCCTACCTACCTTGAGACCTTTGAGTCTGGGCTTACCGTTGATATTAATACTTCCGTTTCTGCGCTAAATCCTCCCACTGACCCTGAGGTGGAGGTGGTACCTCCGCCGCATCTTGGTTCCGTATTTAAAACGAGTACGGTACCCAGTTTAGGTCGATTTAGTCCTAATGGTACGGAGTTTGACGTGGGCATTTCTATTTCGGCCAATCTCATCAACCAAGGGCTCTATGCTGCTCATGAAGCGGGAATTACACATATGGTCCTGACCACTGATGATAGTGGTGGTACCGACCCTGAAGGAGTTTCGGTTATCCAAAGTTCAGGGGATGATATACAGACGCAAGATATCATTACTCTATACCTACAGCCCAATAGCCCGCTTTTCATCAATTTGATGGAGAATGACGACATTCATGGAATGCTGGGTTGGCACGATGTTGGCTTGGAGTTTGAGCTACAGCGTGTAGGTTGGGCGGAGCCTAAAACAATATTTACCGCTACCTTTGATTTGGATGTTGGGTTTGAGTTAGGCGCTACCGAACTAGGGTTTCTTCATCTCGGCATAGAGCGACTACCTATCATTGATATTACGGATTTCGATATGCCTGGTTTCGTTCCGTTGACCGCCAATTTTATTAACAAGATAATTGAATACGCTATGCCGGTTATTCTGCCTAACATGTCGGCCAGATTGGATGCAGTGCAATTGCCCACAATCGGGGGATATCGTATTCATGCTGATGAAATGTGGGTTTCGGGTACTGGTAGTACTAACTTCTCTGTGGCGGGTAGTTTAATAGAAGAAGCTGTGGCAGAAGCATCGACAGCACCCACCTCTTCACTGGCTCTCAATACTAGTACAACATTGGATGTACATACTGTTGATAACGGCGAGGCTGACATTGAAATATCTGAGGGCACTAACGCAACAGCTGAGCCTTTGGAATACCGCTTTCGGGTGGACGGTGGTGGCTGGTCTAACTGGAGACAGCGTACTTCATTCAGTTTGCGACGTATGATGGGTGGAAGTCATACGGTGGAGGTATGTTCGCGGACAGTATTAATGAAGCAGGAGATAGCCTGTCCTACTACCCAATTTGACACGGCGGTTCAGTAAAGTCGGGGCTCTGTTAATTCATCCTTATGTGAATTAACAGCAGCGAATAGACAAAAGGCCAGCATATATATGCTGGCCTTTTTTGTTTTTGAGCATTTGATGCCAGCAGTGCTTGCACCTGGTATCAAATGCTAACTCATGCGTTTAAGAAGTTTTAGGAGTGGATTAAAAGTCTAATAAAAAAGCATAAATTTGCAGTGAAAATATTATCCCTTTTTGGCCTCATAGAGTGTTGTTAATTAAAAAAAATGGTGCCACAATGCCTGCCGTTTGAGTGATATCTATACTTATTGGCCTAAAAAACCAATCATTTGACATATTCTCTTGTCCGAAGAACAGAACGTAATCTGTATGCCAGCAAGAGGGCTAACAAGTTAGATGCTCAGTGATACGATCTAGCAGTAATAAAACCAATAAAACCAATAAAACCAACTGTTAATAATTTTAACAATTAAATTTCAGAGGGAAATAATAATGGCTCGTATGTTCTCAAGGATCGGTATTCTCATCCTGATTATATCTTCAACGGCCTGCAGTCAGCAGTTAATTATAGAG
>JAESQG010000226.1 GCA_016765265.1 Pseudomonadales bacterium
TTCGGTTTGGTTTTTGAAATGGCAGGTGTTGCGGTAAGTATCGCATTGTATATTTGGGTCGGAATGTTGTTGAAACAAACAAGATTAGGTGAACTGATTTTTGGAATTTTTAAACCATGGAAACTACCTCCGGAACTGCTGGCCTTTGTAGCAATTTTAATTATGGCCGTGCCAACAGCATACACGGGTGGATCGGGTATAATTGTGCTCGCAGTAGGAGTTGTAGTTTACGAAGAATTACGTCGAGTGGGCACCAGACGCCAGCTAGCGCTAGCAGCTACCGCAATGTCCGGTAGTTCCGGCGTTGTACTGAGACCTTGTATCTTAATAGTGCTCATCGCTATGATAAACAAAGAGGTCACAACAGATGAATTATACGGTTGGGGCTTGAAGATATTTCTTCTCACGTTAACGACTTTTTTCATCTACGCTTTTATAACAAAAAAAGACCCACTAAAGGTGGCATCACCCAGCGAAGCATTAGGCCCGATGGGAGAAGCAATTAAACCATTATTTCCATACATCATTACGATTGGATTAGTGTTAGCTACCTATGCATTTTTTCTCGAAGCATATTTGGATGAATTTACGGCTTCAATCATTTTACCGGTGATACTTGGCGCTGTGATTGTTTATGAGAGAACTAAGGGATTAAAAAACTATTCATTCGCAGATGATAAGCGCTCTGACAAGGTAAAAGGAGCTCTAAGCACATCGATGGACGAAGCTGTCGTACATATAGGAGCACTCCTATTTGTCATCGGAGGTGGTATGTCAGCGGGAGGAGCTATTCAACGATCGGGAATATACGAGAATGTTCCCGAGTTTTTCAGCAGTATTTGGATCGCCATGGCCTTTATCGTAGTCCTGCTGGTCATTATCGGCATGACTATGGACGCATTTGCGGCAGTTATAATGATCAGCGGAAGTCTTGCAGCAATCGCTTATAGAAACGGAATTGATCCATTACATTTCTGGATGACCGTATTAGTCGCATTAGAATTAGGCTTCTTAACGCCACCTGTGGCACTAAATCACATAATGGTTCGGCAAGTGGTAGGAGAAAAAGAGGCTTCATTAGCCGCGCTAGAAGGCGANACATTCTACTACCGCCATGAGAAGCTATTNTTACCACTCTTAGTGATGGGCACCGCNGTATTAATCGTCGCGTTTGGACCACTTATTGTGGGCTATAGCAACTAGTTCGAATATCCTGTATCCCGTTACTACTGGTGTTCGATTGGTATAACCTTGACGTCTCTGGCAAAAAGTCCTTTGGGGATTANTCCANAATTTGACAACTACCGTATCCCTTAACGGTAGTTCCAAAATCAANGAATATTGCTTCTAGGTCACTTAATTCTGTGCAGGAAATTTTAGGACTTTGATCAGATAAATCGACTTCTATCAAACTTTCTAGTTGATACAGCGGGTTAACTGTACTAACACCATTACCTGAAAAAAATAAATTATTAGCATTTAATAATGTCGAGGTAAACTCCAGATTATCGATCATACAATTATTCATACTTAAATCGGTTAATCCAGTCAAATCTCCTATGACGCTATAATCGGCGGTATTCAAATCGATATTATCTAAATACAGCCGCTGCAGCCCGGTTAAAGATTCTATGCCCGCAATATCTGTCACTTCCGAGTTACTAAGATCTAACATTGTTAAATTGGATAAACCTTTTATAGTTTCGAAATCAGTGACACTGGTGTTTGATAAATTTAGAATAGTTAGGACCGTATTAAATTGTAAGCTGCTAATATCTGATAGAACTGAGTTGTCGTGAGCATATAGTTCAACTAATGAATTCCCTAAACCCTGAAGAGGAGCTAATGATTGAATTTGATTGTTGCTGACGTCTAATTGCGTGATGGATGCAGCCCCTTCAGGTCGTTGTAGTCCGTTGAGATTTTCCAACATATTACCTGCCAACCAAATCGATCTAATGTTATTTAAATTTGCTAACGGGCTAAGATCACTGATTTCATTATCTTGTGCCAACAGTATTGCCAACGAATTCATATTCGTTAGTGGGGTTAAATCGCTAATTTTATTTAAATACATACGCAGTGTGACTAATCGCTGCATATTTTGAATCCCATCCAAATAACTTAGTCCGTTATTCGATAAATTCAAATAATCCATATCTTCCATGCGTGATAATGGTTGAAGGCTTGTAATCCTATTTTTCTCTAAATCAAGATATTTCATTTCCACCATCTTTGATAGGGCAACAATACTATTAAGTTTGTTATATGACACGTCCAAGTTCGTCAAATTTGTCAGGGCTGAAATACCAGTCAAGTCAGTAACATTGCTATTGAATGCTAACCTTAGGTCTTTGAGAAGNACTAAACCTTTTAGTTTCTCAATTTGATNATCTGAAATACTATTCGAATTNAAATCCAAGACNNTNAAATTTATTAACGTTTGGATACCGTCCAAATTAATTAACGCCTCCCTATTTGAATACAAATACAGTTCTCTAAGCTGACTCAAGTCACTTAAAGGACGTAAATCGGAAATCCTATTCAAGTTTAAATCAAGTACCTGCAAGTTAGGAAAACTATCGATACCCGTAATATNTTTTAGATCTTCCCCAAAATAAGGNGCNGCCAATTCANTGTAACTTTCCAACTCATCAATAGANAACTCATGGTCTGGCGTTAGATCCTCACCGTTTGGACCTTTCAAGATTAGCCGCACCTTCGAATACAAATCGGGTGAAGATAATGGAAAATTAATCTCATCTTTATAAACTGATACCAACTTGGTATCGTTTATAATNTCCACATCATTTTGTATCACTTTAAATCTAGCCACTAAATCTATTCGGCCTAGTGGCGATTCAAAATATGCACTCACTTTATTCCCGTCAAATATTTCAGGTGAGGTATCTCCATCAAATGACCACTCATACAACAAACTTCCCCCTGCCGTAACCGGTACATTAGCGGTCAATACCGTATTTTTATTTTGAAATACCTTCATATCCGGTCCAGCACCCACATTAACCCCTTCAAAATCTGCAACATTAACAACTAACTCACTACCGCTAACCCCACCCTCAAGATCGTCAACTGTCACTCTTATCCGGATAACTTGAGTTCCATTGGGCGCAGTAAAACTAGTTTGCAANGCGGTGGCATTTGAAAAATTCAGCGACACTCCGTTTAGGGCCTCCCAAAAAATGCTGTTCGCACCGCCATTGGGGTCCACGACGATAGCGGCTAAGTTAACGATGTCACCACTTAAAACCCAAA
>JAESQG010000227.1 GCA_016765265.1 Pseudomonadales bacterium
AAGGCGATGACGGATAACGCCCAGGTAATACTAATAAGAATGACCGGAAGCCTATTAGACTGGCGATTTTTTCCTGAGAGAAGATAAGGTAGAAGGTGGGGCGGAATGACTTTGTACCATAGTCCTTGACCCTCTTTGCTATTCCATAATAAAAAAATCAATATTGCTAAAGGCATCAAAGCTACAATCCATAGTGGCCTGATAAAGTGAAAATTGATAATCGCTTGTGATATCTCATGGGTCAGGGTCTCTGTTAAGGATTGGCTCATTAGAGTGCCTTTTTGTTTGACGCTTCTGATATTGATGAGCGAATATTGGGTAAATGGACACCATATTTAAAGAGATGCTGAAGGACCATGATTGCACTGAGAATTAAGGCTATGCCCAACGGCCAATGGAAAAGAGCTCTTCTTGGTCGTAATGAGGCTTTATCGGAATCTGCCGGTTCGAGTTCATCCAAAAGGGCATAAATTTCTTCCAACTTCTTTAAATCCTGACCACGGAAATACTGACCGCCGGTGATTTCTGCAATTGTCTTTAGGGTTTCTTCATCGAGATCTTTTGAAGGGTCCACCCGAGTGGAGCCCAGTAACCCTCTTATGGTTTGCTTTTTCGCGCCTATGCCAATAGTGTAGATTTTGAGTCCAGTAGTAGCGGCTAGTTGGGCTGCCTTGATTGGTGTTAGTTCACCAGAGGTATTAGTGCCATCAGTCAATAGTATCAACACGCGGCTTTGGGTGGGTCGGCTTTTTAATTTTTTGATGGCGAGGCCAATGGCGTCACCGATGGCGGTTTTACTGCCCGCGATTCCAATTTGGGACTCATTAAGCAGGATGGCGATCGTTGTTTTGTCGTAGGTTAGCGGGGATTGTAAATAGGCTTTAGTACCAAATAGGATGAGACCTAGGCGATCCTCTTCACGTCTTTCAATAAAATCGGAGAGCACTGACTTTATGGCTTGCAATCGATCCACATCTCTTCCTTCAAGTTGGTAATCAGTTCTATTCATGCTGGTTGACAGGTCTACCGCGATCATCAGATCACGACTTTCGCTAGGTAGCTTGACTAAGGGGCCGATCAGGTGGAGACCTGATGCGGCGAAGACGAGGCAAAACCAGATAAGATGGGGAAATACTCGATTGATAAAACCATGACGTCTTCGATGCTTGGTGGTGCCACCCAACTCCTTTAAGTCGTTATAAAACGGGACTCGCAGAGCTGCTTGCTCGGTGGTTGGGGCTGCGGGGGCAAACCATTTTATAAGCCACGGCAGCGGCAGAAAGAGAAATGCGCCCCACCAATCTGCTGAAATCATTTTTGTGAAGTAATCCATTTGCGGCAGATTAATATTAGGTCTGCCATTTCATATGACCCTTCATGTGACGGGTCCTGGGATTTAACCGGTATACGGGCTTGTGTATTGCTTGGAGCAAATCTTTGCTCTATTAGAGCGAGGCCTATGCCGCTGCTAAATTTACTGGTGTTACCTTGGGTATCCAGAAAAGCCAGCCATTTTGACCCTATTAGCCCTGCCACCTGTTTTCTGGGGTAGGCGGTTAGACAAACGCGGCGCATTAATTCTGACAAATCATTGAGCAGTTGATGGTGATTGGCGTTACGCATATATTTAATTTCAAGTTTATCCAAGTGACGCAGCGCTTCTCTTTTATAAGCTTGTTTTTTCCGTCTTCTGGTATACCACCGAATACTGACATAAGCAGTAGTCAGAATAACAATGGCGAGTATCCACCAACCTAATGTGATAGGCCATAGCGAAACGGGCTCAGGTAGGTGTATATCTCTGAGTTCTGACAAGGGGTTTTGTACGGGGGAGATAGGTGCGGTAGCTTGTAGCGGTGCGGTAGCATGTAGCATTGTTTGTATAATGGTTTGTATAATGGTTTTTATTAGGGTTTGCATTAGGGTTTGCATTAGCGTAGAACCCGCCTAAGTTTGATGGTTCGACCCAGTGATTTTTTTAGGGATTCGACGACATCTGCATTGGTTGAAAGATCAATTAAAGGTATTCCCAAGGAAATGAGTTGAGTCTTGACGCGCTTGTGATGCTGGGTAAAGCGACGAGTGTAATTTTGTCTAATAGTGTGGCTGCTGGTGTCGACACGCACTCTATTTTTACCGTCACTAAAATTATAATATCCGGCTTTAGGCAGTTCTAGCTCCATGCTATCAAAAATGAAGATACATATAACGTCATTGTGGCGATTGAGCACTGACAGGTGTTGCAACGAAATATCATCAAATGAACGAAAATCACTAATCAGAAAAACCAAACTGCTGGGGCGAACTACTTGATTTAGCCCCGCCAGGGCATTGGTTAGTGATCTTTTGTTAGCTATATCGGTGTCATGCTCAGCCGTCAGAGATTGGTTAAAGTTGACCAATGCTTGGAATAATCTTTGGATGCCTCTTTTACCTTCTTTGGGGCGGATTTCTTGGTGCTCATTGTCTGAAAAAACTAACCCACCCACACGGTCGCCGTTGTCTATTGTTCCCCACGCTAAGTTTGCTGCCGCTCGAGCAGCGGTTACTGATTTAAATGTTTTTTTGCTGCCGAAAAACATAGACTGGCATTGATCTACGACAATATAGACGGGACGTTCTCTTTCTTCTCTGTACAATTTTGTATGGGGCTTATTGGTTCTTGCAGTTACGCGCCAATCTATGTTGCGAATATCGTCACCCGGTTGGTAGATGCGGACCTCACTAAAATCGATTCCCCTACCCCGAAAAGAGGATATATGCCCGCCGGCCATTGAGGCGAGTGCTTTTTTATGAGCCAGTGGATTAAGCCCCGTGGTGTTGTACCGCATACTCGCAAGCTCTTCGATGCTGGTGTAGATTCCTGCCGATGGGCTATTTTTTTGCATATTGTAGGCATACCTAATTTTTGTCACTAGCCCTAGGGAGCAGCCACTTGATCTAAAATTTCACCGACGATCTGATTGCAGGTGACACCCTTTGCTTCTGCTTCAAAACTGAGGCCAATGCGGTGTCTTAGGGTGTCAGGTGCGACAATTTGTATATCTTCGGGTGTGACATAATCTCTATTATTGAGCCAGGCGTGAGCTCTAGCGCAGCGATCAAGGGCGATCGTTCCTCTGGGACTAACCCCGTATTCGATGCTGTTAACCAGGAGGTCGCCATAATCGCCTGGCGTGCGGGTGGCCATCACTAGCTGAATAATATATTCCTCGAGTGCAGGTAGCATATAAATATCAAGCACCTGTTTGCGTGCCTGGAAAATATGTTCTTGGCTGACTTTGGTAGGGGGTGCTTGTTTCTTTGTGTTTGCTTGTTTTGAATTGTCAGGGTTTGACTTGTTCGGATTTGACTTGTTCTGAGTTGAATTGTTCGGATTTGACTTGTTCTGATTTGAATTGAACGATGATTCTAAAGTGGATTCTATCAACAACTGATTTTCGGAACGAACTAATTGTAGAATTTTTCTTTCAGCTTCGATATCAGGATAGTCAATATTCACATGCATTAAGAAGCGGTCTAGCTGAGCCTCAGGTAAGGGGAATGTGCCTTCCTGCTCAATTGGGTTTAGGGTCGCCATCACCAAGAAAAGCGGCGGCAGTAGGTGTGTGGTAGGGCCAACACTCACTTGCTTCTCTCCCATGGCCTCTAGCAGCGCGGATTGGACCTTTGCAGGAGCGCGATTGATCTCGTCAGCCAGCACGAGGTTGTGAAAGATGGGGCCTTTTTGAAACACAAAACTCGAATCTTGAGGGCGATAAATTTCTGTACCGGTAACATCTGAAGGTAATAGATCAGGTGTGAATTGTATGCGATGAAAATCGCCTTCGATGGCGTTACAAAGTTCTTTAATCGCCTTAGTTTTAGCTAATCCCGGCGCACCCTCTACTAATAAATGGCCATCTGCCAATAGCGCGATCAATAGGCGGTCAANTAGCTGTTCCTGTCCAATTATCTGTGTCGATAAAACCTGTTTTAAGTGATTGAACGCTGCCCATTGCGACATAAACTTCTAAATCCCTAATTATTTTTAAAGATTATACACCCTAGCTCAAAAGGGGTATCAGCTTGACGGNTTTTAATNAAGAAATCAGCCAAAATGGGAAAAATNAGNTNNAANCATCAATTGATGTGGCGGNTCTTTCGAGGATGATGGGTTTNTGTGNGNTCAGAATTGTTAAGGNNGGCTGGNGGTATTTCGTACAGAATNGAGGGATCTAAGCTAGGCTTANTATTAGAGAAACTGATCATCAGTGTGAAATACAGGGTTTTAAAGGGCCAGCGTCATGAACAATGAAGTCACGAACTCTTCGTACACCGGTATGGGAGAAAACTATAGCGAATTCTTTTCTCAATTGAATGACATTCTCGCTTCTCGGTTTCCCACCGATAAGGCGACCACGATTACGCGTTTTGCCGAAATTTATTACGCCTCCTCACCGCTCAATGAGCTGCTAACCACTCGCAAAGATGATCTGTATGGCGCAACGGTATCAGCTTGGGAGTTCCTGCAGAATTTTAATGCTAAGAAGCCGAAACTGCGAGTATATAACCCCGAGTTTGAGCAGCATGGGTGGCAGTCCAACCACTCGGTAGTGGAAGTGCTTTGTAAGGATATGCCCTTTTTAGTGGACTCCGTGAGAATGGTATTAAACCGTTCCGGTATCGTGGTGCACAGCATCTGCAACACAGTTTATCGCGTATCGAGAGATGAAAAGGATCGTCTCTTGGAAATAAAAAACCAAGCAACCGAGTCTGAAGGTACGCAATCAAAACCTTCAGTTGATGATGCTATGCAGACCGAAGCATTTCTGCATGTGGAAGTGGCTAGAGAAAGTAATAAGCAAACACTTAAAAAATTAGAACAAAATATTTTAGACTCCGTCAAAGAGCTTGAATTGGTAGTTGATGACTTTACCAAAATGCTGAAGATGGCTGGTAACTTAGCGACGGAGCTTAAAAAAGGGTTATCACTATGCAATAAGCAACTGAAGGGTAATGAAGATCAAGAGAATGGGAAAGAGGCGTTAAACGAAGCCTTCGAGTTTATNAATTGGATGATCGCAAATCACTTTACCTTTTTAGGGGGGCGCGAATACCGATTAGAGCATGATGGCGGTGGTGGATTAATACCGATTGCGGGGAGTGAGTTGGGTATTCTTAGGTCCGATGCAGAGATAGATTTGCTTGATGATGTGATGTGCCCGCCTATAAAAAATAGCACAGGGTTTTCTTTGCAAGAGAATNATGGATCTGATCAGCATATCTTGGTTTTTGCTAAATCCGCCACTAGAGCACGGGTTCACCGCCCGGCCTACCCTGATATCGTGGTTGTACGCCGGTATAATGATGAGGGCTTCTATATTGGCGAATATCGGTTTATAGGCTTGTACACGTCCCAAGTCTATAGCGATGGAACCCAATCGATTCCAGTGATTAGGGAAAAAGTCAAAGAGGTTGTTAAGCTAAGTGGTTTTGGTTTGAAAGGGCATGATGGCAAGTTTTTGCAACAAATCATCGAGACGTTTCCCCGAGAAGAACTGTTTCAGATGAGTCAGGCAGAGCTGCTGGAAACTGTGGTGGGTATTTTACACATGCAGGAAAGGCCGATACTGAGGCTTTTTATGCGGCAAGATATGTTTGGCCGNTTTGTTTCCGCTATTATTTANACNCCAAAAGAAACCTACAGTACGGAGCTNCGCAACAAGTTNCAACAAGTGNTGCAGTCTAATTTACCCGTTTTGGGNTTGGAATATTCCACGGTATTTTCAGAATCAATTCTTGCNNGNGCACATATNACCTTGCGGNTNGATGCGGAAAAAANCGTTCAATACAATGTGGTNGATATCGAAAACTGCNTGAAGAATATTGCGCGTAATTGGAATGATGATTTGGTTGATGCCTTGGTTGAAACCTGTGGCGAGGAGTTGGGACTTTCTTATGCTTCTCAATTTAAGGGTAGCTTTCCCGCTAGTTATCGAGAAGATATGGTGGCGCGTACTGCTGTATTTGATGTTCAACGGATGTTGGAGCTAACATCCGAGCGAAATTTAGGGATGACATTTTATCGGTCCTTGGGGGATGATGCGAAACAGTTCCGATTCAAACTGTTTCGTGCCAACGATGTCTTACCTTTGTCACAGGTATTACCGATTCTGGAACATTTAGGACTCAACGTAATGGCTGTTCGGCCATATGACGTTATTTTGAAGGACGGTCGGCGTTTTTATATTAACGACTTTAGTGTTTACTATGGAGAGTCAGCCGAAATTAAGATAGATGATGTCAAGGATATTTTCCAAGATGCCTTTGATAACGTATGGCATGGGCGGGCTGAAAACGATGGTTTTAATCGCCTGGTATTGGGGGTAGGTCTGGAATGGCGAGCAGTGACAATGCTGCGTGCCTATGCGAAATACTTAAAACAAGTGGGGTTTGGCTTTAGTCAACAATATATCGAAACTGTTTTAGCAAAAAATAAACATGTGACACATTGTTTGTGTGCATTGTTTGCCTTAAGGTTTGACCCTAGCAACCATATTGGTAGTGATCATAAAGAACAGCAGTTGTTGAAAGGTATTTACCAAGAGTTGGATGCTGTTGAGAATCTTGATGAAGACCGAATTTTGCGTCGGTATTTGGATGTGATGCTGGGGACTGTTCGCACTAATTATTTTCAAAAAGATAAGAATGGTCTGCATAAGACCTATATGTCGTTTAAGTTTACGCCGAACAAAATCCCAGATCTTCCTAAACCATTACCTCTGTTTGAGATTTTTGTGTATTCGCCACGAATGGAGGGAGTGCATCTTCGGGGCGGTAAAGTAGCAAGGGGTGGTTTACGCTGGTCAGATCGGCAGGAGGATTATAGGACTGAGGTTCTGGGTTTAGTGAAGGCACAACAAGTTAAAAATGCGGTGATTGTTCCAGTGGGGGCTAAAGGGGGATTCGTTTGTAAAGAACTGCCGGAAAATGGAAGTAGAGAAGAGGTTATGACGGAGGTGGTTTCTTGCTATAAGACCTTTATCCGAGGTTTGCTGGATATCACTGACAATATCTGCAGTGATGGGAGTGAGCAGACGAAAGTGGTTTCTCCGCAAAGCGTGATTTGTAAGGATGAAGATGATCCCTACTTAGTCGTTGCTGCGGATAAAGGCACGGCGACTTTTTCAGATATCGCCAATGAACTGTCAAAAGAATACAACTTTTGGTTAGGTGATGCTTTTGCCTCTGGCGGAAGCGTGGGCTACGACCACAAAAAAATGGGTATTACTGCTAAAGGAGCCTGGGTCTCGGTGCAGCGACACTTTCGTGAATTGGGTGTTGATGTACAAACCACTGAGTTTACCGTGGTGGGTATCGGGGATATGGCCGGTGATGTATTTGGCAATGGTATGTTGTCATCAGAGCATATTAGATTGGTCGCTGCGTTTAACCATATGCATATTTTTATCGATCCCAATCCCGATGCCAAGGCGACTTTTGGCGAGCGTCAGCGTTTATTTAATTTACCCCGCTCAAGTTGGGCTGATTTTAACAAAAAACTAATTTCCAAAGGGGGCGGAATCTTCTTAAAGTCAGCGAAATCGATAAAGATTACACCTGAGATGCAAGCGCGGTTTGAAATAAGCACCACCCAGGGGACAATGACCCCCGCCGCGTTAATTTCAGCTTTGCTCCAGGCTCCAGTGGACTTGATCTGGAATGGGGGTATTGGCACCTACGCCAAAGGCGCAGAAGAACTTAATAGCAATGTTGGTGATAAAACCAATGATGCTGTCAGAGTGGATGGGAATCAATTAAAAGCGCAGGTCATTGGAGAGGGCGGCAATCTTGGGTTCACTCAGCTCAGTCGGGTGGAATATGGCTTGAATGGTGGCTTGTCCAATACGGATTTTATCGATAACGCCGGTGGAGTCGATTGCTCCGATCATGAAGTTAATATCAAGATTTTGTTGAATGATGTTGTGTCTAATGGCGATATGACGGAGAAACAACGCAACGAGATGTTGGTGGAGATGACGGATGATGTGGCAAGATTGGTGCTGGATAATAATTGTCAGCAAGTGCAAGCGATCAGTCTTGCTCAAGTGCAATCTGCGGATAGGATTACCGAGTATCGACGCTTGATCCAGTATTTGGAGTCGGAGGGCAAGCTGGACCGTGAGCTTGAATTTATCCCTAATGACGACGCTTTGTTAGAACGTGAAACCAGTGGCCTTGGTCTGTCTCGGCCTGAAATTTGTGTTTTAGTCTCCTACTGTAAAGCCAATTTGAAGGAGGAGTTGATTGCCTCGAAGGTGCCGGATGATGCCTATGTTGCACAGGCAATTGCCACGGCGTTTCCTCAAGCAATCGTGTCTCGATTTGGTGATCAGTTAGAAAACCATAAGCTGCGCAGGGAAATCATTGCTACACAGGTGGCCAATGAACTAGTCAACTTTATGGGGCCTACCTTTATTCATCGCATGGTGGATGCATCGGGCGCTAGCTCACCGGATATCGCGAAGGCATTTGTTATTGCCAAAGAGGTGTTCCGAATGGAAGCCATTTGGGCAGACGACGAAAAATTTGATTTCCAAGTGGCGGCTCAGCATCAGATGGACATGATGCTAGAGTTAATGCGCCTAGTACGCCGTGCAGCACGTTGGTTCTTGAGGAATCGGCGGTGTGAGTTGGATGTATCTGAGGCTATAGGGCGTTTTGCACCGGGGGTACTGGAGGTATCAAAGCAACTACCGACATTGTTAGTGGGGAGTCGTCTGAGCCAATGGGAGGCAAATAAAGCCAGTTATGTAGCGAAAGGTTTTTCAACTCAATTATCAGCACTTGCTGCGGGCGCCAACAGCTTGCTGCCCGTGCTCGGTATCATAGAAGCGGCAGAGATAGCTAAAATGCCTGTTTTGGATGTGGCCAAGTACTATTTTTCTCTTGGTGATAAGTTGGATTTATTCTGGTTTGCTCAAGAGATAGATCAGCTCCCGGTAGAAAATCATTGGCAAGCCCTAGCGCGAGAAGCCTATCGCGATGATTTGGACTGGCAACAGCGTTCTTTAACTGTCAGCGTGCTTCAAATGGGTACGGAGAACAAGGAGATCGCGCAACAAATTGACCATTGGTGTGCACAACATCAGCGCATGGTTGATCGATGGATGTCCATGGTGTCTGATTTGCGGTCGGCTCAGCATCAAGAGTTTTCCATGTACGCAGTAGCACTGAGAGAATTATTGGATTTAGCGCAATTGGCGGAGCACACGTCGATAGAAATAACTGAGGAATAGGCTAGAATATTAGTTCTATCATAGGGGCTAATTACTGAGGAGCTCGGTAAGGTGTGGCTAGCGCACGGGACATTGTCATCAGTTTGAATATTACCACAGAGGAATATCTGCTTTGGTACCAAGGTTCCGTCAAGACTGTTTTCACCTACGCCCGTGATGGACGCTCTATCTCTTTTCCCGCCAATATTTTGCAACCTTTTGTTACTCGTAATGGTATTCAGGGGCGGTTTGCTATCACCTTTGATGAAAATAATAAACTTGTTTCAATTCAAAAAGTTAGTTGACCTGTAAAATCACCCTCTGCCGGTAATGCTGCGATCTTGCAGGAACTTCTTTTATCGGCACCGCTAATCAAGGATAATCCCCCCCGCTTTAGTCCTCATTGGAGTTGCGTAGATAGGGTTTGTTATGGTTTTTAAAATTGCGCGGGGCGTATTATTTAAACTGCCCGCTGAGACATCTCATGAATTATCGATGTTGAGCATTGACGCGGCCTATAAAACGGGAACGTCATTTCTTGTGGCGGGCGGGCGCCCTAAAGATAAGCCTGTGGAGGTGATGGGTATTACTTTTCCAAATCCAGTAGGGTTGGCTGCTGGATTAGATAAAAACGGCGACCATATCGATGGTCTAGCCGCGCTTGGATTCGGGTTTATTGAGATTGGGACGGTGACTCCGCGATCGCAACCGGGAAATCCTAAACCACGCCTTTTCCGTTTGACAGAACACAATGCAATTATCAATCGGATGGGATTTAATAACAAAGGTGTTGATCATTTGGTTAGGCAAGTGAAACAATCAAAATATCGTGGAGTTCTGGGAATCAATATAGGCAAGAATAAAGATACCCCCCTGGAAAATGCCTTGGACGATTACCTTGTCTGCCTACGTAAAGTTTATGATCTGGCTAGTTATGTGGTGATTAACATATCCTCTCCGAATACGCCGGGGTTGAGGCATTTACAATTTGGCGATAGCCTTACATCATTGATTGGCCCACTCAAGGAGGAGCAGATAAAGTTAGCGGATAAACACAATCGATACGTCCCTCTAGTTGTGAAAATTGCGCCAGATTTGACTGAAAATGAAATTATTGATGTAGCGAAAACTTTCAAAAGTCTCAAGATCGACGGCGTTATTGCCACTAATACTACCTCTGATAGGCTAGGGGTTGAGTCCTCTGAGTTTGCTGGCGAGCAAGGGGGGTTGAGCGGTAAACCTGTTTTTAGTAAATCAACTTGGGCGTTATCGGTGTTGTGTGAGGAGTTGGCCGGCACGATACCTGTGATAGGCCTCGGTGGTATTCATTCTGGCAATGATGCGATGAAGAAAAAAGAAAGGGGTGCCAGTTTGGTGCAACTGTACAGTGGTTTCATATACGAAGGGCCTTCGTTAATAAAACAAGTGGTGACTGAGTGGGTTTAACTACTGTTTCTAGGGTTAAAATAAAAAAAGGACCTTCTTTAAGAAGATCCTTTTTTTCATTTTTGCAGCAACGGAGAGTTGCTAGTAGGTTTTCGTAAACAAGTTTTGTTTTTAGGTCTTTATTAATCTGTGCTTGTGTTAGCGTTTTCCTTACCTTCCTTAATTTTTCGCGCAAAGGCACGATCCAGTGAGTGCAAAAAATTAGGTTTTTTTATTTTTATATTATTTCGTTAGCAAAATCAGGTGCTCCAACCACCTGTATTAGTAATTTACAGTACGATGTATCCCGGGTACGCCAGTGAAACCGGCCCAATGATCAGCCCTGCCGTCGCGCCAACCAGACAACCAAAACTGACGAGTGGTAGTGTCGGTATAGGGGCACAAATCTCTTGAACGAACTTGCAAACCAGCTTGGTAACCACGAGAATACGCGCGGTTGGATTTGTCTCGTTTTACTCTCTTCATATGGTATCGACCTCGAATGTTATTTTGGCGACTTACCGTCGAGTTGTGCTGACTTTACTCCCTACTTATAGCATATTGACGCGGCTCTTTTTGCCTTCTATGGTCTTATCGTTGCACCGTTAGAGCGTCTGGCTATTTCAGGTGGTAGGTCAACAAACTCGTCAAACACTTTATTAATATCGGATATTCGACGCTATGTCGACGACTTTATATTTATATGAGATGCCGGTTTTTAGTGGTTTTTGGAATAAACAAAATTGGTTTTTATCCTATTGATTTTATTGACTAAAAATAGTCATTTGACGCCTCAAAGTGACGACAAAGTGACACTATTTTTTAACTAAAAAGGGCTTTTCTTTGGAAAACATTGATCGAAAATTGAGTGAAAAAGAGTTCATCGTTACCTGTCTAAAGGGAGCAGAAATCTATGTTATGGATGAAATCAAAGGCTTAGGCGGGCGACCTCTAAGGGATGAAACTGAGGGTGACGACAGTGGCGCCGGTAAAAATTCAGGAGTCGTTATTTTTTTAGCTAATATTAAAATTGCATATAAATTATGTCTTTGGTCGCAGTTAGCAAACCGTATTCTCATGCCTTTATGCCAGTTCAAGGCGGAGAATGTGCAAGATCTCTATGATGGAATCAATCAATTTGATTGGTCGGAACATATTGGTGATGGTTCCACTATCTCGATTCAAACCGTGTTGCAAAACGCTTTTATCAGCCATTCTAACTTCGCAACCTATAAAACCAAAGATGCCATAGTCGATCAACTAAGAGATAAAACGGGGCAACGGCCCTCTATTTCAATGGTGAAACCCGATGTTCCACTGCATCTTTTTATTAGAGAAGAGGAAGTGACGCTGTCATTGGATTTGTCCGGTGATAGCCTTCATCGACGGGGCTATCGGCAGGTAGATGCGGAAGCGCCGATGAAAGAGACATTAGCGGCCAGCTTTATCGCATTTGGCGGCGTACGTCGAGAGGGGGATGACGGCCCGCATCTAGCTACAAAAACTCTAGATCAAGATCAAGATCAAGA
>JAESQG010000228.1 GCA_016765265.1 Pseudomonadales bacterium
GAGATTATTCGATTGGAGCAAAACTACCGTTCTACGGGAGTCATTTTAGCTGCTGCAAATAGTGTAATAAGTAGGAATGAAAGTCGGCTTGGAAAGGAGTTGTGGACTGAAGCACCGGATGGCGACCTAATCAATATATATGCCGCGTTTAATGAATTGGATGAAGCGCGATTTGTAGCAGAGCAAATTCAAAGTTGGGTGGATGAAGGCAACAGGCGTAGTGAGGTGGCTATACTATATCGGTCTAATGCACAATCACGGGTTATGGAAGAAGCATTATTAAGATCTGGCATTCCCTACCGAATTTACGGTGGATTACGGTTTTTTGATCGCGCGGAAATTAAAAATGCGCTGGCCTATTTAAGATTGATTATTTATCGCAACGACGACACTGCCTTTGAGAGAGTGGTGAATGTCCCGCCTCGGGGTATCGGAAATCGCACGGTAGAAAAAGTGAGGGAAGTTGCCCGTGATCAGGGTTGTAGTTTATGGGATGCTGCGGTGCAGGTGGTTGAGGGAAAGTTATTAGCCGCTCGTGCTGCTAATGCGATTACGGAATTTATTAAATTGATTAATCAGTTAGATGAAAGTACGCAAGGGCTAGAACTGCATGAGCAGGCGGAACATGCTATCGAATCATCCACTCTACTCTCTCATCATAAAAATGAAAAAGGTGAAAAGGGGCAAACACGCGTAGAGAATTTAAAGGAATTAGTCAGTGCTTGCCAACAATTCGGTAGTGAAGTGGAGTTAGATGAGGATCAGTCACTACTGAACGCTTTTGTGGATCATGCCGTGTTGGAGTCGGGAGAAGGTCAAGCGGACGAGTTTGAGGATTCTGTGCAATTAATGACGTTGCATTCTGCTAAAGGTTTGGAGTTTCCTACAGTTTTTATGGTGGGTGTAGAACAGGGATTATTCCCTTCCAGAGCATCGGTGGAAAGCTTGGAGAAAATCGAGGAAGAAAGACGCCTATGCTATGTGGGAATAACGCGAGCGATGCAGAATCTTACCATTTGTTATGCGGAAAGTCGGCGTTTATACGGTAAGGAAACATTGAATAGACCATCCCAATTTTTACGAGAAATACCAAAGGAAACAATGCAAGAAGTGCGAGTTAACAGCAGTGTAGTGCGGCCCACTACGTTTTCATCGAGGGGTGTCAATGAGTTGTCCGATCGTGAAGTCGAGTTTGAAGGTGTGTATTTTCAAATCGGACAACAGGTGCGACACCATACCTTTGGCGAAGGTTATATTTTAAATTGTGAAGGAAATGGCCCTCGAGCGCGCATCGAGGTTAACTTTGATCTAGAAGGCAATAAATGGCTAATGGCGCAATATGCAAAGCTGGAGATAATTTAATTTTTTGATATTAAAGCCGTGGAAATAGAGTAGATTCCTGGGTCAATGTAAGGAGAAATAGATGAAACGACGTAAATTTGTAACAGCATTGGGAGTAGGGGCAGCGGCAACGACATTGGTTGCTTGTGGAGCAAAAGAGAGTGATACGGCTGCGACTAAGGGCGGTGATTCGCCTAGCAGTGAAGATAATAAAAGTGTTAATAGCAGGGAGAAAATTCGCTGGAAGCTTGTTACATCCTGGCCTAAAAACTTCCCCGGCTTAGGGACAGCGCCAGAGAACATGGCGAAGTTGGTTGATAAAATGACGGGAGGTAATTTTAAGATAAAAGTATACGGTGCCGGTGAATTGGTTCCTGCTATGGAAGTATTTGACGCAGTGTCTCAAGGTACGGCGGAGATGGGGCATTCAGGAGCGTATTACTGGAAGGGAAAAATGCCTGCCTCACCCTTCTTTACTGCGGTTCCTTTTGGCATGACCGCGCAAGAGATTAATGGTTGGGTACATTACGGAGGAGGCCTGGAATTATGGCGTGAACTTTATAAGCCATTTGGTATATTGCCTATGGCCGGTGGTAATACCGGGGTGCAAATGGCGGGTTGGTACAATAAGGAAATTAATAGTATCGAAGATATCAAAGGCCTTAAGATGCGTATCCCTGGATTAGCGGGTGAGGTTTGGGAGCGTTTGGGTGGGACCGCTGTTCGTTTGCCTGGGGGAGAGCTCTTTACTTCACTGCAAACGGGGGCTATNGACGCAACAGAATGGGTAGGGCCCTATAACGATATGGCGTTTGGTTTGCATAAAGCTGCNANGTTTTATTACTACCCGGGATGGCATGAGCCTGGTGGAATGCTGGAGTTTGATATCAATCTAGAAGCTTATGATCAACTANCNGAAGAATACAAACATATTCTGACTACGGCTTGTCGTGCGATAAATCAAGATATGTTAGATGAATATACCGCACGNAATAATACGGCGTTGATCGATTTAGTGGAGAAGCATAAGGTACAAGTANGACGTTTACCCGATGATGTGTTAAANCAGTTGAAAGAGNTCTCAGGTGAGGTCGTGGCAAATGTGGCAAAAAAAGATGATATNTCCAAGCGCATTTACGAGTCCTATTTAGAGTTTAAAAANCGGGCTAATGCCTATCATCAAATATCGGAAAAAGCCTATTTAAATGCTCGAGACCTATAGCAAGAGAAAGGTTCTTAGAAATAAATAAGCTCGCTTTATATGGTGAGCTTACAGTAACTAGAAAGTCTCAAGATTTAGGTTGCGGAAGGGATTGGGGTACAGGACGAGTTCTACGGTTTTTATCGATAGCGACAAAAGTAAACAAACCTTCAGTGACTTTGCGTTTTTCAACCTCATTGGGCTCGCTAGCCCACACTTCCACCTGAATTTTTATGGAACTCCTACCGATATTGATAACCTGGGTATAACAACTCACAGTAGCACCCACATTAACGGGTGAAACAAATATCATTCCGTCGATAGCAACGGTCACCACTCGACCCTTAGCAAGTTGGTTGGCGGTGATACACCCGGCTAAATCCATTTGAGAAACCAGCCAGCCTCCAAANATATCACCATTAGCATTAGAGTCAGCTGGCATGGCAATGGTTTTCAGTGAGAGTTGGCCATTGGGCATGGGGTCTTCATCTATCGGTATAGTTCCCGCAGGATCAGTCACGGTTGTTGCCTCATTTGCTCAGGGGTCACCATAAACTATAGCAGGTAACCAAGTAGCTAATCCTGGCCAGAATGACAACATAATGAGTAACAGTAGCTGTATTGCTATAAAAGGAACGACTCCTTTATAAATATCCCCGGTAGACACCTCTTTTGGGGCAACTCCCCTTAGATAAAATAAAGCAAACCCGAATGGCGGAGTGAGAAATGAGGTTTGTAAATTAATCGCGATCATTATGCCCAACCATACCGGATCAAGTCCCATTGCTAACAGAATGGGTCCAACAATAGGGACAACAACAAAGGTGATTTCAATAAAATCCAGGATAAATCCCAACAGGAAAATAACCAGCATCACTACAAGAGTGGCTCCTATAACACCGCCGGGCATTTGCTCAAAGACACCTTGAATTAACTCTTCCCCGCCAAATCCTCTAAATACAAGAGAGAAAAAAGTGGCGCCGATTAATATCAGAAACACCATGCTGGTAATTTGAGTGGTAGAGCGGGTAATGTCTTTGAGTGATTCAAGGGATAACTTTTTTTGACTCAGCGCTAATAGAGTAGCGCCCATAGCGCCAACGCCAGCGGCTTCGGTGGGCGTCGCCTTTCCCGTCAATATGGAGCCCAATACGATGAGCATGAGTGAAATGGGCGGCAGCAAACCCTTTAGGAGCTCCTGTGCTAGTGATTGAGAGTGCTCGACATCACCCTCATCATAGGCNGGGGCTAAATCTGGTTTAAGCCAGGNGACCGTAAATANATAGATNATATAGAGTAGCACCAATAACAATCCCGGAATAATCGCACCTAAAAAAAGATCGCCTACAGAAATTGTCTTAGGCGAAAAAATTCCCATGTCCAATTGGGCTTGTTGATAAGCGCTGGACAATACGTCCCCCAATAAAACCAAGGCGATAGAGGGAGGGATAATTTGCCCTAGGGTGCCAGTAGCGCAGATAGTGCCGGTTGCCAGAGAGGGGTGGTATCCCCGTTTTAGCATGGTCGGCAAAGATAATAGGCCCATAGTCACCACGGTTGCACCTACGATGCCGGTACTGGCGGCCATTAGCATGCCCACTAAGGTGACACTTATGCCTAAGCCGCCTTTAATGCCACTAAATAAACGTGCCATGGCTTCAAGTAAGTTTTCAGCTAATTTAGATTTTTCTAACATGACACCCATAAGAATGAATAAAGGTACCGCTATCAGAGTTTGATTGTTGATAATGCCCGTTAATCGATTGGGCAGTGCGGACAAGAAGGCGATATCGAAGGTGTCGGTCAATATACCGATCAAGGCACAAATGAGTGCCGTGCCACCCAGTGAAAGAGCCACTGGATACCCCGCTAACAGGACTAGGCATACGGCAACGAACATGAGTAAAGCAGCGTACTCTGACAATATATCGACCACTAGATATGCCGCTCCGCTTCTTCGGAGGGTAATTCGATTTTGTTAATGAGACACAAGAAGTTCTTAATAGATTCCGCTACTCCCTGTAGCAGTAATACGGCACTAAAAACAAGTATCAGTGTTTTCAATAGGTAGACATAAGGTAGCCCACCTGCGTCCGATGAACTTTCTTTGATATTCNAGGACACGACCACATAATCCCAACTAAACCAGACGATCGTACAACACACTGGAATTAATAAAAATATTCCTCCCATTAGGTCTACTAAAGCTTGNCGNTTTCGCGAGAAATTGCGATAAAAAATATCGACTCTGACATGCCCGTTATGTTTGAGGGTATACCCACTAGCAACCAGAAAAATCATTGCATGCAAGTAAGTGACAGATTCTTGTAGGGCGATGGAGCCTATATTGAAAACATAGCGTAAGACCACGACTGAAAACATCACCGCCATCATAAGTAGCGTAGCCCAAGCAATTGATTGGCCGAGAAACTCAGAGAGAGCATCGATTAACGTAGTTAACTTATTCAAAATACAACCCTTTTTATAAAGGCTGGGATTATATCATTTGTTGATCGGGGGGCGAGGAAATATTGTTTTGGCGTAGAACGGGGGACCACAATCGCTTGAAATTGTGATTAGTTAAATAATTTAGACCAGAAACCGTCTTCTTTTTTCTTACCTTTGCCTTTGCTTTTGCCGTGNCCGGGATCATCTNCTTTGTCCTTGGCANCTTCGGCGGCTTTTTTCTTTAATTCCGCTTGGTAGTTTTGAATTGTGTCGCGGGTATGATCGCCTAAAATTGTCCAATATCGTTTGTGCCGCTCTTTGGCTGGAGTGTCTCGAAGTGCTTGAGTGTCAGGTTTAAAACCTTCTTGGTTAATTTTCTTCAGTGCCTTTCCACAAGCAACTACTAAGCAGTACTCAAGAAGTTTCTCCTCAGCGGCATACTTCCGATCAGAAGCTTCTGCGGTGTTTACTTCTTTCTTGTAGTAAAGGGGGTCGTAGGGCATTAATTCGGTTTCGATATCATTCTTGAGATGCTTAAGAATCGATTGTCGCTTGGCAATTAGGGTGATCGGGTGGTTCTTACCGTTTTCGTCCTGCATTTTTTTTACTGCTCGGTTACTAACCACGATTTTNTTAATGTCGATAAGGTCTGCATGTTTATCAACATCAAAATGCTCTTGGTCNAGCGGTAAACCAAATAGTTTTTGGATGTCCAACTGGATCCTCCCTAAGATACCGAACCGTGAAAGAGCGTATCCGTTTGTTATTGCTATACCGTCACTAATTACAAATAATAAAATTATCAAGGCGATACTTCATTTATATAAGGATAGACCGTTAACAAGCGAATTCTAGGGGTTTTCTAAATTCAATTACCATTCTGTCTAAATTAGGCGTTATTGCGAGGGGAGTTTAATTTTAGAGAGGGTGGTTGTTTAATTATGAATGAGGCGCTTGGCTATCATCACCAATTGCTGAGTGCTGAACTCGTTAAGAAACGGGAAATGGGTTTTCAAAAATACAGTTTTTACATTTCTGAACAAGTCCCTTTTTAGAGTTCAGATTTTTATCATCGAGTTGTAAAATTCGTTAATAGATTATTCAAATAATAGGTAGTTCGAAAGTCAAAATTATTCAGAGAGGAATTNTTTAACTCTAACAAAAAGGATAAGGCGCATAAACTAACTTTCAATACCCGATTTGTCTTGTTTGGAGAATAAAACTTATGGAAAAACTATGTGCTATGCCTTTGTTTGCGCCGACTGTAGATTATAAGCTTGAGAGGGAAAAGGTTTTTGCAGAATTGTATGATAAAACTAGTCTGTATTTAAGCAGTCATAGATCACATAGAGAAGCACACGCTGATAGAAATATACAGCTGGAACTACATAGATAAACCTGGAACTAGACAGATACAGCTGGAACTGGATAGATAAACCTAAGGTGTTTTTTGCAGATGATGACTTATATTGTCTTTTTTAATCGGAAAGAAATATCCTGATTCAGTATAAAACAAACAGTGGTTTTCCCGACTTCACTCACTTTAAGGTATCAGCGNGTCTGTAGGGCGCATGTTTAGGTGTTTTTTCTAGAAATCGTTTTGTAGTGCCTAGTAAAATATATAT
>JAESQG010000229.1 GCA_016765265.1 Pseudomonadales bacterium
TGTCTCTATTGCTACCAGAATAATTTGAGCCAATTAGTTCACTGCTTCTTTAAGAGCCTTTCCCGCCTTAAAGCTAGGAATACGAGCTGCTGGTATATCAATAGGATCACCTGTTCTTGGATTACGACCCGTTCTAGCCGCCCTCTCTTTTACACTAAAGGTACCAAATCCGACCAACACAACCTGCTCTCCGTTCGTCAACGTCTCTGACACTGTGTCTAATGTTGCATCTAAAGCTCGACCGGCTACCGCTTTAGGAATGTCTGCTGCTGTGGCAATGGCGTCAATGAGATCAGATTTATTCAATTTACTTCCCCTTAATTCTTGTAACTCAACACTTTTTCGAGAGAGAAGTAGGGCGAAGATTGATCACCTCTATGATTTGTATAAAACCACTGGTTTCTTTGTTGAAATCAGCACTCAAATCTTAACCGACGGCTCGCTCGAAATATTTAGACAGGCAGTTATACCAATTGCCTGAAACCGTTGTCAAGCAAAGGCTCTGGCGTTTTTGACAAATCAGGGAAAGAGAAAATTGCAAGCCGTTTTCCATCAAAAACAGCTTGCAAGGAACTCCATTATCAATGCGTACTCAATCCAGAAGAGTCGCTATCCTTGGGCTTTTCTAACGCCGCTAACTGAGCTTTAATTTCCTCTTCACTAAGGGGGTCAGGCATGCGCTGCAGCGCTATCTCCAGCACCTCATCGATCCATTCCACAGGGAAAATGTTAAGATCCTGTTTAATATTTTGTGGCACTTCCGCTAAATCCCTTTCATTTTCTTTGGGAATAATAACCGTTTTAATACCACCGCGATGAGCAGCTAGCAATTTTTCCTTTAGGCCTCCAATGGGTAGAACCTGCCCTCGAAGCGTGATTTCTCCCGTCATCGCTACATCGGCTTTTACTGATATATTTGTTAATACCGACACTAGAGCGGTACACATACCTACTCCTGCACTCGGTCCATCTTTGGGAGTTGCTCCTTCTGGTACGTGTATGTGTAAATCATATTTTTCATGGAAGTCATTAGCAATACCCAATACATTGGAACGGCTTCTCACCACCGTTAAAGCTGCCTGGATAGACTCTTGCATGACATCACCAAGAGAACCGGTTTTAATCCGTCGGCCCTTGCCCCTAACAGCAACGGCTTCTATCGTTAACAATTCTCCGCCTACACTAGTCCACGCTAAGCCCGTCACTTGTCCAATACGGTCTTCTTCTTCTGCCTTGCCATAATTAAATTTGCGAACACCACTGTAACCTTCCAATTTCTCACTTGAAATTTGTTCCTCAGTTAAGGACTTTCCCTGTACGTGATTTTTGACTACTTTCCGACAAACCTTTGCGATTTCTCTTTCTAATCCTCTAACCCCCGCCTCCCGCGTAAAGTAGCGAACAAGATCTTTTATGGCACTATCGTCAAAGCTAATTTCACTAGGTTTTAAGCCGTTATTTTCTAGTTGCTTTGGAATTAAATATTGCTTGGCAATATTTAATTTCTCATCCTCGGTGTAGCCGGGAATCCGGATTACCTCCATTCGATCCAACAATGGAGAAGGTATGTTCATTGTATTGGATGTGCAAATAAACATCACGTCAGATAAATCGTAATCCACTTCTAAATAGTGGTCATTAAAGGTGTTATTCTGCTCAGGGTCGAGAACCTCCAACAGGGCTGACGCAGGATCTCCACGCATATCCACGCCCATTTTGTCAATTTCATCTAGTAAAAACAGTGGGTTCTTAACGCCTGCTTTAGATATTTTCTGTATTAGCTTGCCTGGCATAGAGCCTATATAGGTTCTTCGGTGCCCTCTTATTTCAGCCTCATCTCGCACTCCACCCAAGGCCATGCGCACGTATTTTCGATTTGTCGCTTTAGCAATGGACTTTCCCAGGGAAGTTTTACCCACTCCAGGAGGCCCAACTAAACAAAGCACCGGACCGTTAAGTTTTTTCACCCTCATTTGTACCGCTAAATATTCAAGAATCCTATCTTTAACTTCTTCCAAACCGTAATGATCCGAATCAAGTATATCGCTAGCTTTATCCAAATCGTGTCGAACCTTACTGCGTTTTTTCCAAGGCACATTGACCATCCAATCAATGTAGCTACGAACCACTGTCGCTTCCGCTGACATAGGTGACATCATCTTGAGCTTATTTAATTCACTGGTGGNTTTGTCCAGGGCCTCCTTGGGCATACCGGATTCCTTGATTTTGTTTTCAAGTTCATCAATGTCACTTGCACCGTTATCCAGGTCACCCAATTCTTTTTGGATAGCTTTCATTTGCTCATTTAAATAATACTCGCGCTGGCTCTTCTCCATTTGTTTTTTTACACGCCCGCGAATTCTCTTTTCCACTTGCAGCAAATCTATTTCCGATTCCATCATTCCCATCAGATGTTCTAACCGCTCTCGCAAATCAATCATTTCAAGAATGTTTTGCTTTTCTTCCAATTTGAGCGCCATGTGGGCCGCTATGGTATCAGCTAGCCGGCTGGGCTCCTCAATGCTAGATACTGACGTTAGCACCTCTGGCGGTACCTTTTTACTCAACTTAACGTATTGCTCAAACTGAGACATCATTGAGCGAACCAAAACATCCGCNTCTCTCTCCGAAAGAGGTTCCGAATTTATTTCTTCAATACTACCTACAATGTGAGTATCCAAAGATTTTACTGAATTGACTAGCGCTCGATAATTCCCCTCAACCAACACCTTTACAGTACCATCAGGCAACTTTAATAATTGCAAAATAGTAGACACCGTACCAATAGGAAAAATATCTTCTTGCGTNGGTTCGTCCTGAGTTGCGTTCTTTTGAGCAACCAACAAGATCTGCTTATCGTCGCTCATCGCCACTTCAAGAGCTTTAATGGATTTCTCACGACCCACAAACAGGGGAATGACCATGTGAGGATAAACAACCACATCACGTAGAGGTAACAACGGGATATCATTTATTACCGTTACATCTGTTGAACTTGAATCTTGCATAAATATTTACCTTGTTCAAAGATCATATTAAATAAATAAATTCGAGATCTGTGACCTATACTTGGGGCAATTTTTGTAAATGCAATGGGGTTTCAGATCGACAAAACACAAATTTTCTCGCCTGCTAAAAATTCAATTCACCCCATAACCACAAAAAAAGGGACCAAAAGGTCCCTTTTTAGTTTCATCTAAAAATATCGCATAGCACTTTGCTTCGATATTTAACACCGATGACTAGCTCTCTGGCATCGCTTTTTGTTGATCATTATTTTCGTAGATCAACATCGGCTCTGACTCACCTTTGATTACAGCTTCATCGATGACAACTTTAGAGACGTTATCCATAGAGGGCACTGCATACATGGTCTCTAGGAGTACGAATTCTAATATAGAGCGCAATCCTCGAGCACCAGTCTTACGCTCCATCGCTTTGCTAGCAATAGAACGCAAAGCATCCTCTCTAAAGTCTAGATCAACCCCCTCCATATCAAACAATTTTTGATATTGTTTGATAAGTGAGTTTTTAGGTTCTTTGAGTATTTGAATCAACGCTTCCTCGTCTAATTCGGTTAACGTCGCTAAAACAGGCAATCTGCCCACAAACTCAGGTATCAACCCATACTTAACCAGATCTTCGGGTTCCACTTCATTGAGCACTTCCCCGATATTTTTAATGTCATCCTTGCCTTTAACAAGAGCGGAGAAGCCAATACCACTTTTCTCGGACCTGTCACGAATAACCTTNTCTAGCCCTGCAAAAGCGCCCCCACAGATGAAGAGAATATTCGCTGTGTCCACTTGCAGGAATTCCTGCTGTGGGTGTTTACGGCCACCCTGCGGTGGCACAGAGGCAATCGTCCCCTCGATCAACTTCAGTAAGGCTTGCTGTACGCCTTCTCCCGATACGTCCCGNGTAATAGAAGGGTTATCTGACTTTCTCGAAATCTTGTCTATTTCATCGATATAAACGATGCCCATTTGCGCCTTTTCAACATCATAATCACACTTCTGTAACAACTTTTGAATGATGTTTTCAACGTCTTCCCCCACATAACCTGCCTCGGTCAATGTAGTGGCATCGGCGNTGGTAAAGGGTACGTTCAACAAGCGCGCCAGTGTTTCAGCTAAAAGTGTTTTACCCGAACCCGTAGGTCCAATTAGCAATATATTGCTCTTGCCTAATTCGACATCCTCTGCGCCCTTGCTTAACTTCATTTCCCCAACTCGTAAGCGCTTATAGTGATTATACACGGCAACAGCCAGTACTTTTTTCGCTCTTTCCTGTCCGATAACATAATCGTCTAGAATGGTCTTCACTTCTACTGGGGTGGGTAGTTTATCGCCCGCACTTTCCGTCGTGTCTTCTTGGACTTCCTCGCGAATTATGTCGTTGCATAAATCAACACATTCATCGCAAATAAACACAGAAGGCCCTGCAATCAGCTTTCTGACCTCGTGTTGACTCTTTCCACAGAATGAACAGTAAAGCAGTTTGCTATTGTCATCACCTTTACCGTCGCGTTCGTCTGTCATGAACCTTCCTCACTAATACTACTGTAGTGTTCAAAATCCCACAATTTGCCAAAAATATGAAAGTCTATTCGCCCGCCGCTTGATCAGGCATCCAGACCCCCCATCTATTCGATCTAATTTGTTAACCAAAAACTAACACATCTACTATTTCAAGATTCGGGTAAATTCGAATTTTTTCAAGTTTTTATGATGATTCAGTTAAAGTTTAATGTCCCATCCAGCACATCATAACGCTGTATATGGCTTACTTCATTGTTTTTATTCTATTTTTCATTTGACCGGCTATCTAAAACATGATCGATTATTCCGTACTCTGCAGCCTCTTTGGCCCCCATAAAATTGTCTCGATCAGTGTCTCGTTCGATGGTTTCTAAACTCTTGCCGGTATGCCGGACAAAAATCTCATTAAGTTTTTGTTTTGTATCCAATATCTCTTTTGCATGGATTTCAAAATCAGACGCTTGACCCTGAAACCCTCCTAGCGGCTGATGTATCATCACTCGAGAATTAGGAAGGCAATATCTTTTATCGGCCGCTCCTGCCGTCAACAGCAGCGCTCCCATACTACAAGCTTGACCTACGCACATGGTGCTCACATCCGGCTTAATGAATTGCATCGTATCGTAAATAGCCATACCAGCTGTAACAGATCCACCTGGGGAATTAATGTAAAGGTGGATATCTTTATCTGGATTTTCAGATTCCAAAAACAACATCTGTGCAACGATCAAATTAGCCATATGATCCTCGACTTGGCCTACCATAAATACAACTCTCTCTTTAAGCAAACGAGAAAATATATCATAAGATCTTTCGCCTCGGGCAGTTTGTTCGACCACCATCGGCACCAATCCGGAGTTTGAAATACTGGAGTTAGAGATACCAGATTGGCTAACCTCGCCTAATGTGTTGATAAAATCACCCCTATGTAAATTTGCCATAACTTGCATCCTTAAATGGTTTTTTACTCTGCTTCTTTTTAAACTAGGATTTTCCTGAACTTTTATTTCTATAAATCAGCCAGTATTACAACATCTTCTTCTGACTCTTTACCGATTATAGCGGCGCTATTAGAAAAGAGCGCCCTGCTGCAACCTGCTCTTTATAATAAAAGTATGCCCATAATAATAGCCCTTTGATGAAAGTGTAGCGAATTAAATTAAAAAAAATGCGATCATTTCACTGATCGCATTTTTTTTAAACAAATCTTCTACTCAGTTGCTCTAAGGTTCAGAGACTTCCCCCTCTTCGGTAGCAGATTGTGCTTCAAGTTCAGTAGTTTCTGGCTTCATGAGTTCTTCATAGCTACAGACCTTTTCTGTCACCTTGGCCTGCCCCATGACACTATCAATAACCTGATCTTCCAACACCACCGACTCAATTTGCTGGAGCTGTTCCTGATTTGAGTAATAGTGATTTATTAATTCTTCAGGTTTTTCATAAGTTGATGCCATTTCTTCAATAAAGGCCTTCACTTTATCTGCATCAGCTGTAAGGTCTTCTGTCTTAATTATTTCATTTAGCGCAAGGCCCAACTTAACGGATCGCTCTGCCTGGTCTTTAAATAATTCAGCTGGCAGCATATTAGGATCCAGATTTTGTCCACCACCAAACTGTTGAAACATTGCTTGGCGTTGGCGATCTATCTCGCCATCAATAAGCGAACTGGGAACATCAAATTCATTATTTGCCAATATGCCATCCATGACCTCGGTCTTCAGCTTATTTTTGATGGTGCTCTTTAGCTCACGCGCCATGTTATTTTTTATTTCTTCACGGAACTTTACTTCGCCACCCTCAGTCACACCGAAATTTTTATAAAAAGCCTCATTAAGCTCAGGCAATGATGCTTCGTTTACTTTTTTAACCGTAACTTTAAATTGAACAGCCTGCCCACGTAGCTCCTCATTGTTATAATCTTCTGGAAAAGTAAGATCTAGGATTTTTTCGTCTCCAGCTTTGGCTCCTAAAATTCCATCTTCAAAACCAGGAATCATACTTTTGGAGCCTAACTCCAAGGGGCTGCCCTCGCCGCTACCCCCCTCAAACAACTCACCGTCCTTTGTTCCAACATAATCAATAATAACCTGACTACCGGCGACAGCTTCACCCTCTTTCTCTATCCATTCCTTACGCTGTCCACGCAACGTCTCTATCATTTCATCTACATCGGCATCATTGATATCCGTTGTAATCTTTGTCACTGAAATTTGATCCAATCCACCGATTTTGATCTCGGGATAAACCTCAATAATGGCAACATATTCAAGGTCTGAACCTGCCTTGTCAGTCTTAGGCTCAATTTTAGGCATACCAGCTGGTTGCAGGTTCTCTTGTGAAACAGCCTCAAAGTAAGTGCGCTGAATAATGTCACCTACCACTTCAGCACGCACGGAGGCTCCGAATCTACGTTTCACTTCTCTGACGGGTACTTTGCCTGGTCTAAAACCGTCCAAACGAACTTGCTTAGCCGTTTCTTTTAATTTTGCCAGGACCGCGTCGTCTATTTCTTCTGCTGGTATTCCGACAGTTAAACGCCGTTCTAGGCCGGTTGTTGCTTCAACTGAGACTTGCATGGCACCCTCGGTGATTTAACTATTATTGATATATGCTAATTGCGTTACTTTATTCTAGGTCGAGATACAGGACCTTACTTACATTTAAAAAGATCAATATCGAAATTAATGACCTCTTTTAACCGCAGTGCGAAAATGGGGTGAACGAAGGGGTTTGAACCCTCGACCGCCGGAATCACAATCCGGAGCTCTACCAACTGAGCTACGCTCACCATTATTACCGTCTTGAACCTATCCTTTATATAAAAATCAATCCGCTATATACATAACCTGCTATAGCACTTTAGGTCTTTATATCGTATTCTGCAGCACCCCAATCTCGCGATTATGGTGCGCCCGGCAGGACTCGAACCTGCAACCTACGGCTTAGAAGGCCGTTGCTCTATCCAGTTGAGCTACAGGCGCTCGTTCTACCTTATTCCACCGAGTCCTATTCTTAGTCGAATGCTCTCTCAGTGCAACTAAATTGGTCGGGGTAGAGGGATTTGAACCCCCGACATCTTGCTCCCAAAGCAAGCGCGCTACCAAACTGCGCTATACCCCGATTTGAACCTACTCTTGCTGTATATTTTATAACCAAATTTACTTTGGTAAATTAGCGCCCATTACAAGAGGCCGCGATAATACTCATCCCTATCTGGAGAGTCAACATGTGTTTAAATCTTTCTCAACAATAGGTTTTTTATCATTATATTACCTCTTTCCCACCTCTGCGCCTTCGCTGTCGTTGAGATAATTTTAGGTTTAACCACGCTCTCATCTTTATAAACAATAGTGAAAATTATGGTGTAGGCATAATCACTCGAATGATTGACTTATAACTACGCGATAATGTGAGTTCTCTTCCTCTGGTATTTTAAATTTTAAGAGGCTGCGGCTAAAATTTTATTTCAACTTTTCCTTCGCCCAAGAATCTTTCAACGACACCGTTCGGTTAAACACTATACGTTCAGGTGCTGAGTCCACCGAGTCAATACAAAAATATCCCTCTCGTTCGAATTGATACCGACTACCTTTGGTTGATTTTGCTAAACTCGACTCCGCCATAGCCTCCTTAATCACGACTAATGAGCTTTTATTTAGTGACGCATGAAAGTCAGTGCCCGCGTCAGGGCTCTCTGCATTAAATAGGCGATCATACAATCTCACCTCAACAGATAAAGCGTGTTTTACTGAAACCCAATGTATAACTCCTTTTACCTTGCGGCCTTCAGGTTTTTTCCCCAACGTACTCTCATCATAAGAACAGCGTAATTCAACCACCTCTCCTTGCTCATTTTTAACTACCTCCTCACATTTGATAACATACGCATTGCGCAAGCGAACCTCCTTGCCCGGCGCCAAACGAGAATATTTGCAGGGAGGGTTTTCCATAAAATCACTACGATCTATAAATAGTTCTCGGGCGAAAGGGATTTCTCTTTTACCCATAGACTCATTTTTAGGGTGTCTTGAAGCGTGTAACAACTCTTCTTTATCACTAGGGTAGTTAGTAAGAACAACCTTTAAAGGGGCCAATACACACATTGCCCGGGGAACGGTGCTGTCGAGATCATCCCTAATAGCAAACTCCAACATACCCACATCCACTACACTGTCGGATTTAGTAACACCAATGGCCTCACAAAAATGACGTATGGATGCTGGGGTATAGCCTCTTCTACGAAGCCCAGCAATTGTCGGCATTCTAGGGTCATCCCACCCTGAGACGATACCTTCATCAACAATAGTCTTTAGCTTGCGCTTACTCGTCACGGTGTAGTTAAGGTTCAGCCGAGCAAATTCTATTTGCTGCGGGTGGGAATCCGTTCCCAAAGTATCAAGTATCCAATCATAAAGGGGCCGGTGATCCTCGAACTCCAGAGTGCATAATGAATGTGTGATATTTTCAATGGCATCGGAAATACAATGAGCGTAGTCATACATAGGG
Organism: Pseudomonadales bacterium; assembly: GCA_016765265.1. Taxonomy (GTDB): domain Bacteria; phylum Pseudomonadota; class Gammaproteobacteria; order Pseudomonadales; family DC-out160; genus DC-out160. The sequence continues at coordinate 9,048 of JAESQG010000229.1, forward strand.
TAAATACACCAATCATCACCGGTTTGATGATGGGTGACCCTTCGAATTCGGTATATCACCGGATCGCGCATATTAATATTCGGTGATGCCATATCCACCTTCGCTCTTAATGAATATTGGCCTTCCTCGAACTCCCCTTGCTTCATTCTCTGCAATAAATCCAAGTTATCCGCCGTACTGCGCTGACGATCTGGTGAATCTTTACCGGGTTCAGTTAGGGTTCCTCGGTATTCACGCGCTTGCTCTGGGTTTAAACTACAGACGTAGGCTTTACCTTTTTTTATGAGTTCTACAGCATAATCGTAGAACTGCTGAAAATAGTCCGAGGCAAATCTAACATCCCCCTCCCATTCATAACCTAGCCACTTGACATCACGCTTTATGGCTTCGATGTACTCAACACTTTCCTTTTCAGGATTGGTATCATCAAAACGCAAATTGCACAATCC
>JAESQG010000230.1 GCA_016765265.1 Pseudomonadales bacterium
ATGGCTAATAAGTCTCCTACCTCCATAGGCGTCGGCGTCGAAATCACCCGGTTACAAGATGTCACTTTGGCATCAAAAAATGGGTATTTTTGAATAATCAAGGGCGTTTGATGACCAGAATTGTCAGGCGATAAAAATTGAGGCCAACAATCGGGCTCTAAAATGGTACTTTCCCCAAATTTAGCGAACAGATTACGCTTTAACGACAGCCCCAAGTGCTCAGTTTGAGAAGTGGCTGGCAAAACCATTTTTGGTGTAGGAATTAATGTGCTACAGGTCACACAAGAAATTTGCACTGGTTCACATCTTTGTGATTTATACAAAATGCTTGTCCTGCGTGGAACAAAATCTGCCTGTTATATAGATGAATATTCAGCTCCACATAAAAACGTTTTTAAAGGCATATCATGAATTCATTGCAAAGGGTTATTAAGACGATCGTTGTCATAACAACGCTTTTGCTATGCAATATCTGTTTCGCAGAATCCGCTTCCTTCTATAACGTTAACGAAAACGCTTATGGTAGTGACTACGCCATATTGCAAGAAGATGAGTTAGGCAGCTATGTGGAGATTGAACAACGNGGTGATCACAACGATGTTTACGTTTCTCAGTATGGTAGTGATCTTTCCGCTTCNGTCACTCAAATAGGAAATTATAATGACCTTAGCGTTGAGCAAACAGGTGGTTCTCATATCGCTGACCTATATCAAGATGGATTACAACTGGATCTGCAGTTGATTCAATCAGGCGAGCAACAGATTGCCGATGTCGAGCAGTATGGTTCCTACAATGATATAGACATTAATCAATCTGGTTTTTCTAACCAAGCACTCATTTCTCAGAACGGCACTGCTAACGATATTACGCTAGTTCAATCAGGCGAATTTGGCATAGCCAATATTTTTCAAGAGGGAAGCAACAATAGCATTGAGGTGGTTCAGTCAGTAAATGGGGCGCTCGCGACCGTGACTCAAACCGGTCACAATATGAAGGCTCATATTATTCAAGATTGATCCTCTCTGTGGTAATAGTGGGGTACTGATCCATACTACTAGAGATAGTTTGTCGATGAATTATTGAGGTGTACGATGAACCGAACGAAAAGTATTATTTTATTAGCTGTTTTGACTTGTCTCGTTTCCTGTGGAGGCGGTGGTGGGGAAGACGATGAAGGGCCGTCTTCCGATACCATTGGTTCAACTGGTTCAACTGGTTCAACTGGTTCTGGTGGAGGGAGTAGTGACAGTGGATCCACCACTTCCACTGCAACCGTATCGGCATTTCCCCTTAGTGTTATAGTCGCCTCACCCACTAGCATCTCCAATACGGTGCCCATCTCGGCCAGTAGCCGATTGAGAGCCGCTTCTACCACAGGGTACATCACCGATTATGAGGTGGGTACTGCTGCCATCGAAGACCTTATTGCCAGTTTGACTGATGCGGAAGATGAAGTTGATTTTGATTTGTTATTTGACCCGAGTGCGGACGCCGAGNGTTATGGTCCCTATCTTCCCTTTGAGCACCATCCAGATGTAGCGAGCTCCTCTAGCGACGATATTCGCGATGGCGAACTACCCTCGGGAGATTTGGGCTTGTGGACTGTGACAGAAGGGCTCACTGATGAAGCCTGTGCCGCAGCGCAATTGAACGCGCGCTTGGATAGTATCAACGATCGCAACAATGTCGCACTACTATCCTTAGCCGGTATGGTGGCGGCTTACGAAGGTGAGGGAAATACCTGGCCCGATGATGTGGCGCCAGGAAGTAGCGTGAATTTGTTAACGCCAATGAATGCCATGGGGATGCTATACACGACTTTTACATCGGCGACAATGGCATTAAATACCGCTGGCACCCAATGGACTTACCACTTAGAACTCANCTATACCTATAGCCTTGTTGATCACNANATNGTGATCAATCTAGAGCATGTTCCCGGCAGTACAGTGGGAACATATGAGGGCCTACTGACGTTTTTAGTGAATGATACTTTCCTCGATGGGAACTGCGGCGTAGGTGAGAACGATGTGACACTCAATGGTTCCCTACACTATAACCAGGCCTCTGCGACCAATGTTGTTTTACAGTACCGTGAGACCCAATTTTGTGATCATGATGTCAATGGTATTCAGTCCCCAGTGAGTAGCGACAACTTAAGTGGGAATATTGTTTCTGCGTCTGCGACGGAATCTTTTAGTGATACNTGGGAGAATAATTTTACCGTATTTACCGCCGATTTTGATCCGAGTACTTTAGGCGGGAGTTATTCTTTCGCTTGGCAGGCGGGGTATAANGATAGTCATAGTCGAATCCTAAATGTGGGTTTAGAGGCCACAACTACNGGAGAAGCCTATTTTGGNTTCGGTAGCCGAGTACAAGACGGGGAGTTTGATGGCGGNGTANNAGGCTTTATTTGCAATTGGGCTGGGCCTGGAAATGANCATACGCTACAGGACTATGTCCAACGACAGCATATTACTCTAGATGTGGAAGAAGGCATTTATACGCCCACTAATCACAGCGACTCTGGCAATGATTCATCTGAACTTGTTTATGCTCCCACTAATAGCTGCGAATATGATAGGTACAATGACGGCGGTTTTGTTTTCGGAAGTGACCGCTTCGAGTATGACCGTGACCTGGATTTGACGATTGATACTGACGATATTAGTGATGTGTTAGAGACTGTCACCGATTCTTCCACTCAGTTGGAATTTGGTTTAATGAGTATTCCTTCCAGCAGTGAGGCCATGACTATTTGGGGTTATATAAGTGATGATCGTGGCTATGTTCTTCCTGACTATCCATAGTTTATCGTTGGAGCCTCGATTATCGTTGTAGCCTAGATTATTGCTATAGCTTAGATTATTGTTATAGCCCAGATTATTGTAGTAAAATTAGCAGACTTAGCCCTACGGCATTAACGAATTTCGGAGAGCTCACCGATGAGTGATTTTCTTGCTACCCAACCTGTCCAGTCACCTTGCGTTAGCATCTGTGTGTTGGATGACGATGATGTCNGTATGGGCTGTTACCGAACCGGGATGGAAATTGGCCAGTGGGGAACACTGAGCTCTGAACAGCAGCGCTTGGTGGTAAAGCGTAGCCAGCACCGGATGCGCGGTGATGTGGTTCCCTGTGTTGTTACTGTTGGTGAATAGGGCGCAATTGTTATAGGAAGCTATTTTTTNATAGGGAGTTATTTTTTTCGGCGGCCGATTATGAGCACAGATATTGTATTAGTAAATTATTCAAATGATCAACAGGCGAGAGATCCAATGGGGGGAGGGTCCTCGCTACCGCAATTTGTACGCGATAACTTGGCAAGTGAACTTGCCAAAATTCCTCATGCCTTTAGCGTGATTTGTTACCTAGATAAAATCCCAGTGGGCTTGGTCAATTGTTTTCAGGGTTTTTCCACNTTTAAATGTANGCCNCTTATTAATATCCANGACGTNGTNGTTTTAGAAGNGCACAGAGGNNANGGTGTTTGCCAATTAATGTTGGATCGGGTGGCACTTGAAGCNNGGGANCGAGGNTGTTGTAAAATCACTCTTGAGGTTCTTGANGGNAANANAGCTGCTCAATCNGCTTACNTNAAAGATGGATTTGTGGNTTTNGAGTTAGACCCTGANTTGGGCAAGGCCTTGTTTTGGGAAAAAGAGATAGTNNNCGCNGATTGAAATCTCTGTTGCACNNCAANTAGATNTAATCGAAAAACAACATTCCNGGNTCAGNCGNATTATTGATGGCTGGATACCTAGTCNNGGTTGTGCGATCATGCCTGNGTAATAAAAATTAAAAATACAGGGAGAGTNNNGTTATGTCGTGGAATTTTGGGGATATTTTTGAACAAGTNGGNAAGGTAGTACCCGCAGATGCACCCGCACTTATCCATGGTGATCGTAGCATTAACTGGGGTGAACTCGATCGAACCACGACAAACTTGGCCCACCAATTATTGAAGCACGGGGCGAAGGCTGGCGACAAAGTGACTTTCTACATGCGCAATGGGCCTGAGTATTTGCAAACCCTCATTGCCGTCTTTAAGGCCAGCATGATACACGTCAACATTAACTATCGTTATGTGAAAGATGAACTGACTTATATTATTGATAACTCAGATTCGAGTATTGTGGTATTCGATACCGAATTTAGCGATCGAATAGAGGCGATAAAATCCGCTTTACCTGAAGTGCGTTTATGGGTAGAAGTGGGAGCAAAAAATAGCGATAAGAAAAATGGCGATAAAAAAAATGACTATTTGAATTTTGAAGCATTGACCGCATTGCATTGCGATGATCCTTTTCCTGTACGTTCTCCGGATGATTTGTTGTTTCTCTATACGGGAGGCACCACCGGATTACCGAAAGGCGTGATGTGGCGCCATGACGATTTGTGCACCATTCTCAAGGCCGGGTTTGATGGTTTTCGAGATTTTGATGGTTTTCGAGATATAGAACAACCCAAGGATCTTGCCAGCCATATTGAGAATATTAAGCAGCACGGACCTGGTAACACGGTTATCCCTGCCTCGCCGCTTATGCACGGCACCGGTTTAATGGCGGGTGTCTTTGCCCTTATTAACGGGGGCTGTGTAGTGACGATGACTAAACGAGGGTTTGATGCTGAAGAGACTCTGATTGCAATCGAGAAGCATCAAGTGAAATCTTTATCAATGGTGGGTGATGCGTTTGCCAGACCTTTGCTAAAGGAGCTAGATAGCAATCCAGAGAAATACAATATTAATAGCTTAAAGGTCATCACTTCGTCTGGCGTGATGTGTAGCCCTGCGTTAAAGCAAGGTTTATTGCGGCATAATGATCAGATGGTGTTGCTTGATCGCTTTGGTGCTTCTGAAGCGATTGGTTTTGGAACATCTGAAACAACCGCCTCTCAAGGTATGACAGTGGCGAAATTTATGGTTGGCGAAAACTGCAAAGTCTTCACGGAGAATCATGAAGAAGTTGAGCCCGGTAGCGGTATCCCTGGTTTTATCGCTAGGAGCGCACCCATTCCATTAGGTTATTATAAAGATGACGAAAAAACGGCGAAAACCTTTCCCGTTATCGACGGTGTCCGATATTCGATTCCTGGGGATTGGTGTACCGTTGATAAGGACGGTACGTTGACATTGCTGGGAAGAGGCAGCGTCTGTATCAATACGGCGGGTGAAAAAGTGTATCCTGAAGAGGTGGAAGAAATCCTAAAGAGCTATTCTACCGTTGAAGATGCACTGGTGATTGGCATCCCGGATGAAAAGTGGGGTCAGTCAGTCACAGGCGTAGTACAGCTTGTAGAAGGGCAAGACCTGGATGAGCAGGCGGTGAGAGATTTTGTGAGGGAAAAACTTGCGGGGTATAAAGTGCCTAAACGTATTCTCAGCAAAAGAAATTTAGAGCGATCTCCTAATGGCAAGGCAGATTATAAAGGGATCACAAAGTTTGCCGTGGATAGTCTTGCTCAAGAAGCGTAATGGGCAACAGTTTATCTTGGTCTACGCGGAATTTTGAATTCTTAATGCACCGAAGCCAGATTTAGCGAGGATGCAATAGCTTAAGACCTGGGATTTTTTTAAAGTCACTGGTATTGCTGGTTAATACCGGGTAGCCATAAGCTATTGCAGTGGCAGCAATTTGTAGATCATGGACATTACCTTCTTTTTTGCTGCGTGGTCTGATGAAGTGACTGTATATCTCAGCATAGGCCCTGGCGACATCTTCATTAAAATCCAACACCGGAATTTTTCCAATAATGCTTTCGACAAACGCTGAGCGTTTAACACGAATGTCCGGTTTCTTCGCGAGGTGCACGCCAGTAAGCAACTCCGATACAGTCACCGCTGCAATGAAAGCATCTCCATAATCGGCAAATAACGCAAGCTTTTTTAAGTCAAAGCGATTGTTTTCTGCATCAACAAAAACATTGGTATCTATCACTAATCCCATGGGGTTCCCGGCAACTTAGCATTTTCTCTACTGGTATTGATATCCTTAGACATTGACTCGGCGTCAGCACCCAGCTTGGGTAGTGAGGTGATCAGATCGGCGAGTTTTGCGATAGGAAAGCCTAATTTGGGTGGAGGGCAGAGCTCCGCGACGGTTTGAGTACCCTTGGTGATAAATATACTTTGTCCTGATAATCTGACTTTATCGATACTCATTGCTAAGTTTCGAGCAAGCTCTGTGGCTGATATTGATTCATGTTGCATCGCCTCGGTCTCCACATTAAGGAATATTGCACGAGTAGTAATAATATGTATTATACACTAAATACATATTATATGTATTTAAAGTGGGTATCTGTTTAGGTCTAATCACATAAGTAATGATAGAAGGGTGGAAGCTTATAAGAACGAACCCATTTATCTCTAGATTGGAGGGGAATCTTAAAATAGTTTTTTAACATCTTGCTTGGTGACTTTACCCATTATATTGCGAGGGAGTTCGTCAAGATACACCACAGACTTTGGTATTTTATAAGCCGCTAATCTGTTCTTACACCACTCTTTCAGTTCGGTGAGTTTAAGATTTTCATCTGGGTGAAGGATGAGTGCAGCTGATACCTTTTCACCCCATTCTTCATCCTCAATGCCCACTACACTACACTCCTCTATGGCCGGGTGCTTTCGTAGTTCCTCCTCAATTTCTAACGCTGATATTTTGAAGCCACCAGACTTGATGATATCAACTGAATTCCGACCTAGAATTCGATAGTAGCCGTCTTCCACCACAGCGGTATCGCCAGTACAGAACCAACCGTCTTTGAAGTTTTCAGCGGTGACTTCAGGTTTCTTCCAATATTCTTGGAACACATTAGCGCCTTTTATTTGAATTTCACCCGGGACTTTTTCTTCTGTGATTTCGCTGCCATCTTCATTGACTAATCTTACAGTGACGCCTGGCAGTGGTTGGCCTATATAGCCGGGCCGACGTTCTCCGTTGAGTGGGTTTGAAATAGCCATGCCAATTTCCGTCATACCATATCGCTCTAGGAAGGTGTGTCCCACCATACCTTGCCATTTTTCTAATACTGAGACGGGGAGTGCGGCTGAACCTGAGATCATCAGCCTCATTTTTCTACAGGCTTGTGACATGGCTAGCTGTTTGTTTTCCGCTGCGCCATCCCATATTTTTGCTAACTTGACGTAGATTGTGGGTACCGCCATAAATAAGGTATATCCTTTTTTGATAAAGCGTCGCCACACCTCTTCGGCGTCAAATTGACTCATCATCTCGCAGGTAGCGCCAATCCAGAGAGCGGAGCAGACAACGGCCACAATACCGTGGACGTGGTGTAGGGGTAGAACCAATAAGGTAGAGTCATCGCTGCTCCATCCCCAGCTATCGATGAGGCAACTTACTTGAGCAGCAATATTGTCGTGAGTGGTGACCACGCCTTTGGGTCGACTAGTGGTGCCACTGGTATAGACTATCATGGCTCTGCGGTTGGGGTTGATGTGAGGGAGTGACAAGCTACGGCTGGGCATGGCGTCTAGCTCGGTATTTAGTTCCGAGCCCATCGCAATGCTGATTTCTGTGATGGAGAGAAAGCGAGAGCCTCGGGCCTCGGCTATGGGTATGGGTTGGAGGCGATCAGCAAATTCTGGGTGGGTAATAATAATGTCTACTTCGGCATTATCAATCACGTATTCTAATTCAGGTGTAGGATGCAAGGTACACAGTGGTACGGCGATGCCACCCGCTAACCAGATACCCCATTGTGCTACCACGTAGGAGAAACTGGAGGGAATTAAAAAAGCGACTCTGCGTTCCTTGAGATCCGCTTCTCCGTCCAGGAGTGCTAATGCCACCGTTTGTNCTTGTAGAATCAAAGATTGGTATGAGTATTCCCCGTGGTCGTCACGTATTGCTATCCCGTTTCCATTGGATATGGCTGAGTCGATTAAAGGTATGCCGCATGTGGGTGTTGTGGTTATGGTCCCAGTCATAGTCACAAAAACTCCTTGTCTCGATGTAATCTAATTTTTTTAAGAATAGTTAAAAGATAAGTATAGTTAAAATTGCATTTCAGGTACGTGGTCAGCCACGACTAAATCGCCCGCCGTTTTCTTCACGATTTCGTCAATGGAGATACCCGGGGCACGTTCTAAAAGGTGAAATTTGCCATCGCGAATTTCTAAATAGGCGAGATCGGTCACTACTTTTTTGATACATCCTGCACCGGTTAAAGGCAGGGAGCATTCTTTGAGTAATTTTGATTCTCCCTTCTTATTGGCATGAGTCATGGTGACCACGATATTGCGAGCGCTGGCCACAAGATCCATTGCACCGCCCATGCCTTTAATTAATTTTTTAGGGATCATCCAGGAGGCGATATNGCCGCTTTGGTCCACTTCGAAAGCACCCAACACGGTTAGGTCAACGTGACCGCCTCTTATCATGGCAAAACTGTCGGAAGAAGAAAAATAGGAGGCACCTACCGCTTCGGTTACGGTTTGTTTCCCGGCATTGATTAGGTCGGCATCGACGGTGTCTTTCGTGGGGAACTCGCCCATTCCCAAAAGACCATTTTCGGATTGGAGCACAACCTCTATTTCTTTTGGCACATAATTAGCAACTAATGTAGGGATACCGATTCCGAGGTTAACGTAGTAACCGTCTTGTAACTCTTGTGCTACTCGCTGGGCGAGTTGTTCTCTTGATAGTGACATTATGAGTATCCTTTTTGTATAAACCCTTTCGTATGAAACCATGTGGTATAAAAACATGTCTTATAAAAATTTGTAGTTAAAATACATGGCAACGTGATTATTTGCGAGCCTAGTTGGCCAACGTGAGCTGCTCTATGCGTTTCTCAAAGGTGCCTTTAATTACTCGATTAACGTAGATTCCAGGGGTATGTATTTGGTCTGGATCCAGTTCTCCTACTGCCACAATTTGTTCCACTTCAACAACGGTGATCTTGCCTGCAGTGGCTGCCATGGGGTTGAAGTNGCGAGCAGTTTTACGAAAGATAAGATTGCCCATAGTATCGGCTTTCCACGCTTTCACTAAGGCGAAGTCGCCAGTAATCGCTTCTTCTAAAATATGCATTTTGCCGTTGTACTCACGGGTTTCTTTGCCGTCAGCCACCGGTGTCCCGAATCCGGCGGGTGTGTAGAAGGCGGGGATGCCCGCGCCACCGGCACGCATTTTTTCTGCCAAGGTGCCTTGTGGTGTCAGTTCAACCTCAAGTTCTCCTGATAGCAGTTGTTGTTCAAAAAGAGCGTTCTCGCCTACATAGGATGCGATCATCTTTTTGACTTGCTTATCTTCCAGCAAAAGCCCCAGCCCAAACCCATCGACACCGGCATTGTTAGACACGCAGGTTAAACCGGTTGTTCCCATTTCTTTGATTTTTGCAATCAGTCCCTCAGGGATACCACACAAGCCGAATCCACCAATAATAATGGTCATATTATCTGTAAGTCCTGCCATGGCTTCGTCATAAGTAGTGACGACTTTATTAAATCCGGCCATATAATCTTCTCCTAAGTTTTTTAGTGAATACTAGATACTAGATACTAGATACTAGATATGTAGGTGTTAGGTGTTAGGTGTTAGCCACAAAAACCCGCTAACGCGATTTTTGAGGAATTTGCTCTACCTAGATGTTCCGTTATAAACGTTCCGGTTTCTATGACTTTGGCGAGATCAATTCCGGTTTCAATCTGTAGGCCTTGGAGCATGTAGAGCACATCTTCAGTGGCCACATTACCCGAGGCGCCCTCGGCGTAAGGGCATCCGCCTAAGCCAGCCACAGAACTATCAATCACCGTGATGCCTACTTGTAGCACCGCTAGAATATTTGCTAGTGCTTGGCCGTAAGTGTCATGAAAGTGCGCAGCTAACTGGTTTATAGGCACTAATTTTGCGGTTTCTTCAAATACTGTTTGTGCTAGTAGGGGAGTACCTTTGCCAATGGTGTCTCCAAGAGATACTTCGTAGCAGCCTAAATCCACCAGTTCTCGCGCCAGTGCCGCTACTTGAGCGGGGGCTACCTCACCGGCATAGGGACAGCCCATAATGCAAGAGACATAACTGCGCACTTTAATGCCTTGTTCTCTGGCGGTTACCACCACGGGTTCGATCTGCTCCATGCAGTCCTTGGTGGTTCGGTTAAGGTTCTTCAGATTAAATTCGTCTGTGGCTGCTACAAAAACGGCGACTTCGGTTACTCCGCTTTCTATTGCGCCTTCCAAACCTCTCATATTGGGCGTCAATGCGGAATAGGTCACACCCTCTTTACGGGTGATACCACTAAAAACGGCTTTCGCATCACCCATTTGCGGAACCCATTTCGGGGATACAAAGCTGGAGCTTTCGATATTGACCAGACCCGTATCGCTGAGTCGATTGATTAACTCGATTTTGATT
>JAESQG010000231.1 GCA_016765265.1 Pseudomonadales bacterium
TCAGCAGTCTCCACATAGGCTCTGGCTAATTCAGTGAGGTCTTCGCGATGAGCTGGAGCAGCGTAGGGGGGTGGGTTTTTCGAGTCACAATCCCGTAAGTACATTTTCCACATATTGCGATTGGACCCAGCGTTCCATATGGGAGTGTCAGAAAACTGTGTTGCACTTTCGGTTTTACAATCGTTATCGAGTACTGGATAAATCAGAGTCTGCGCACAGAGAGGAATGCGGTTATCTTTCGCCTTTTGAGCAACGCCAGCTGACAACGCACCTCCTGCGCTATCTCCCATCACCGCTATTTTCGCGACGTTTATTCTCAATTTCTGGGCATTTTCACGAACCCATTCTAGTGTTCGGTAACAATCATCGAAGCCACTGGGGAAAGGCTTCGATGGCCCGAGCCTGTAGTCCACAAAGATAACGCAACAGTTCGCTCCAAGCGCATATCGCTCGCAAGACTGAAGGTGCAAGGAAGCGTAGCTGAGTGCGAAGGCACCACCGTGGTAATAGATTAATGCGGGGGAATTATCCTGTTGATTATCAGAGCTCATAATGATCACGTTGAATGCGCTACCATCAGGATTTTGAATTTGCTCTTTACGGCGAGAAATTCGTGGATCAGCGGATCTACCTGTTCGATATCGATCCAAAGCCATAAGGCCGTTTACAGCCCCAACCAGTAATTTGTTAAAACGAAAGTCAAAAGACGGAAGCTTTTTGTAATCTTCATGCATTTGGTACGCAGTTTTTTTCGCCATGATATTGTCCTTTATGATTGATTGGGGCCTGTATTGCAGAGGGTTATAGCTGTAGTGCCATTACGGCTGACAGCGTTGCTGATTGTGTGAACAATCGGACTAATGAGGCCATAAGATCTTTTTTAGTCCTATAAAATGTCACTATGTAACCGTCGTTTCGAAGTCAATTTACAGCTAAACCTAAATATGGTAATAAACAAAGTGTTTAGATAAAACTACCCTTTTGCAAAGGAGATTGCAAAGTGAATACGATTGCTCCCAAAGTAGTGCCAGAGTTTGACCCCGTAGCATTAAGAAAAAAATATGATGAAGAAAGAGACAAGCGCCTACGAGCGGACGGTAACGAACAGTATCAAGAGATGAAAGGCGAGTTTTCGCATTTTATTGAAGACCCACATGTAGTCAATCCAATCACTCGAGACCCTTTAGAGGATGAAGTGGATGTGGTCATTATCGGTGGCGGCCTTGGAGGACTGTTGGCAGGAGCGCGCCTACGCGATGCCGGCGTTGAAGATATTCGCATCATTGAAAAAGGGTCAGAGTTTGGTGGGACCTGGTATTGGAACCGCTACCCTGGCGCTGCTTGTGATATAGAGGCATACACATACCTGCCTTTGTTAGAAGAATTAAATTATGTACCTCCGCGCAAATTCTGTGATGCCCAAGAGATTTTGAAACACTGCGGCAATATCGCTAAAAAATATCGTCTTTATGATAATTCTTGTATGCAAACTGAAGTACAGAAGTTGGTCTGGGATGAACCCACTAGACGTTGGACCATTCTGACTGACCGCGATGACAAAATAAAAGCTAGATTTGTCCTTATGGTAAATGGCCCGTTGAATCGCCCGAAACTGCCGGGTATCAAGGGTATTGGCGATTTTAAAGGTCATACATTTCATACCAGCCGCTGGGACTACGATTACACGGGCGGAGATTCCCACGGAGGTCTCACCGGTCTAAAAGACAAAAGAGTCGGGGTCATTGGGACTGGAGCAACTGCAATCCAGTGCGTCTCTCACTTAGGAGAAACTGCGAAACAGCTATACGTTTTCCAGCGGACGCCTTCAGGAGTCGATGTCAGAAATGATAAACCGACGGATCCAGAGTGGGCCGCGAACTTGAAGCCCGGATGGCAAAAACAGCGGCAGAAGGATTTCACAGCCATCTTGACTGGGCAAGGTGCGCAGTTAGATGAATTTGATGAGGATGATGCCTGGGTGGAGATAGGGTATATTTTCCGCAGAAGAATGCAGGAGGCTGGTTCAGATTTTAAGATGGAAGATTTTTCCAAGCTCTATGAGCTTTCGAACTTTGAAAAAATGGAGAAAACGCGGAAGAGAGTGGACGANATAGTNGAAGATAANGAGGTTGCNGAAGCACTTAANCCGTATTATGCCTTTATGTGTAAGCGACCNTGNCTTGATGACCGCTATTTACCNACCTTTAATCGNGACAGNGTANANTTGGTTGATACCAAAGGACAGGGNGTCGATCATATTACAGAAAAAGGCGTGGTAGTTGATGGGACTGAATACGAGGTGGATTGCCTAATCTTTGCAACAGGTTTTGAGGTTGGCACAGATTACACTCGTAGGGCTGGTTATGACTTGATTGGAGTGGATGGGGTTAGCCTTGAGGAAAAATGGGGTACAGGAATGGCTTCCTACCAAGGTATACACAGCCGCGGATTCCCTAATTGTTTGCTGATCGGAAATGGCCAAGCAGGTTTTACCGCCAATTATCCAGACGCCTTAGATGAAGGGGCAAAGCATACTGCATATCTTGTACAACATTTCTTAAAAAATAATATCACTCGAGTAGAAGCTGAGGCACAGGTCGAAAAAGACTGGACTGCCGAAGTGGTTGGTACCAAACAGGTGACGATAATGGGCGGTTCGTCTTGTACTCCTGGCTACTACAACCTTGAAGGACAACGAGATCCTCGAGCCCGATATAATCAGCCTTACGGCGGTATGATGGGTGCCAATAGTTATTTTGCGAAACTAAAAGCATTCCGTAAAGGAGATAAACTGCCGGGCTTAGAAGTTTCCTAAGTGCGGTTTCACCACTTAATAAAACTAAAGAATGTGTTAAGGAATAAATAAAATGGCAATTTCGTTCCATAGTGTGAGCGTAGGCTCTTATCTACAAATATTGGGTAGCGTCTCAGGTATTCTAAAAAAGGGTCTCTCTCATTGTAAGAAAAACGATATAGACCCGAAAACCTATTTAGGAGAGCAACTGCATCCCGACATGTTGCCACTAAGCTTTCAGATCACTAGCGTCGTCCATCACTCCTTGGGTGCGATTAAAGGCTTAGAGGCAAGCGTTTTTTCAACGCCAACGGTACCTGATATTGATTACGAAGGGTTTCAGAATTTAGTGGACGAAACTATCGCTACATTAAAAGAGTACTCGGAAGATTCCATTGAGGCGCTAGAAAATGGTGAAGTNCAATTTAAGATGGGAGGACAAGCGGTGGGGAAACCGTTTAAATCAGTGGACTTTATTATGAAAATGTCGCTGCCTAATTTCTATTTTCACGCGGCCACTACCTATGACATTTTAAGAATGAAGGGTGTACCGCTTGGTAAAATGGATTTCCTTGGAAATGTGATCTCCTTTTAAGTCTAATATCGGTGTGTAGATGGGGCAGCAGTAGAGGTTCTCTCTGCTGCCCTTTACCTTATAGTTATAAGCGATTTACCGGTTTAAATTTTAAACCGGTAACCATCACCNTCAGANACTATTTTNCCGCTAGTGGGTGAGGCAAAGTGTGTGCCNAATACCAAAACAGGACCATCTCCGTATTTTTTCATAAAATCTAAGCGAGTCTTATGAGCAATATCGCCGTCGATATCCGCTATATCTTTCCAAGCAGGGTGCGCAAACCCTAATGGATGATGGAATAAGTCTCCTGTGATAACAGCTTTCTCTCCTTTAGATTCNATTTCTACACTAACATGGCCTGGCGTATGTCCCGGTGTCGGAATTAATCGAACTTCCTCATTGATCTCATGACTGGTTTCTACTAGATCCACCAAATCAGCATCAAGCAACGGCTGTATTGCTTGCTCATTGGTGTTGGCTCCATAGGGGTCTTCTTTGCCGCCCCAAAAATCCCATTCCGTGGCGCCTACTAGATAGCGTGCATTTGGAAAGGTAGGGACCCACTTACCGTCTTGTAGAAAGGTATTCCAGCCCACATGGTCAAAGTGCAAATGTGTACACAGAACTCGATCAATCTTGTCCCGAGGAAATCCTGCCGTTGCAAGGTGGGATAGAAATTGTGTTTTAAGCTCCGTCCAATCTGGGAAGGGTATTTTTTTGTCGTTGCCAACACAGGTATCAACAATAATGCGTAAACCTTTTGACTCGATTAAGAAGGAATGGATGCTTAAAATCATGTTGCCTTCATCATCCAGAAAATTAGGTTGTAGCCAGNNTAGATCATCCTTGAGGGTTTCAAGNGTTGCCTCTGGATAGAGCATAGTAGGTGAAACGTTGCTTACCGTTTCTACTACCCTTGATACACTCACATCNCCAATNTTCCAGGTCTCTTGTAGTCCTTCAGTATTCATTGAATTTCTCCNTTTCANNTATNGGTGGTNNGTTTTTNAAATAAGTNTTTTTCTNGTNGATTTGTTTCNAATGGTTTTGTTCTTTTAATCTTTGTTATCGGNCAACATTATGGGACTAAAACAACCCGTCCGATCACTTCTCGATTTTGAATTAATCGTAGCGCTTCATGGGCATCTTCTAAAGGGATTTCTGCGCAGACAAAGGGGTTTATTTNTCCCTGTTCTGCCCAGTCGTCCACCATTTTNATATTCTCTCGACCCTTCACGGGATCACGAACGCCGTATTCTCCAGCGCGAACCCCAACGATTGAGAAACCCTTAATTAAAGCCATATTAACGGGCGCTTGGGGGATTCTACCGGAGGTAAAACCGATGACTAGCAGTCTACCACCCCAGGCGATGCAGCGGATTGATTCGTCAAATACGTCGCCGCCTACGGGGTCGAAAATGACATCGGCACCCTGTTGATCGGTAAATTCTTTAACCTTAAGGCGAAAGCCTTTTTTGAAATCGGCACCGTAGTTAATCACATGGTCAGCACCGTATTCAGTAACGATGTCTAATTTCTTATCGGTACTACCCGTGCCTATAACAGTGGCCCCCAACATCTTTCCTACTTCTACGGCAGCCAGTCCTACACCTCCTGCAGCGCCATGGACCAACAAAGTTTCGCCAGGCTGAAGGTTGCCACGTCTTATCAACGAGACTTGGGCGGTTAAATAGGCTGAGCGAAAGGAGCAGGCTTGACCATAGCTAAGGGGGGTTGGCTTAGGTTGTAGGGCGTTTTCNGAAATATTAATTTCTTCCGCATANCCGCCGCCTTTGCCCATTCTTCCGGTAATGATAGCATCGCCTACTTTCCANTTTGTTACCTTGCTGCCAATTTCCGTTACATCGCCGGCAAATTCGGTTCCGGGAATGTAGGGCAGAGGCGGTTTGTACTGATACTTATTTTGTATCATTAATATATCGGGAAACTGCACTGAGGCTGCACGGATTCGNACTCGAACTTCGTTTTCCCCCGGTGAAGGCAATTCCATTTCCTGCAAACGCATAACTGAAATATCTTCACTGGTTTCATTGACGACCATGGCGCGCATTTAAGTATCCCTCTCAGNATTAAAACGGAACTACGACGGTAATCGTTGAGTATACCGTCGTGTAATATTCCTTACCGTTAAACTTTAACTTATACGTATCCTTTAACGGTTCATTGATCACACTGCTTTAGTTATTATATTTTCCGCAAATTCATTCAATGCTCTTTTAAGACCTTCCGCGTCATAAGCTGGCGGTGAAATTAGCATTCTTGAAACACCAAGATCTTTGTATCTTTCGACCTTGCCGAGATCGAGTTTACCCGCTGAAAGTGTGATTTCAATTTCATTGGGATCACGATCAATCTTGGTACATTCGTCGCGCATAGCGTCCAATAAGCCGGGCAAGGTTTTCATGCTTCCTGACGCTGGATAAAACCCGTCGCCGACTCTGGCGGCTCTTCTAGCGGCTCCTTCTACATTGCCTCCAATAACGATTGGTACTCCGCCTTTTTGTACTGGCTTAGGATTCGAATTTACCGGTGGCCATTGATAATACTTACCTTCGAAGGCTTCAGGTTTGTCTTGCCACAATGAGCGTATCGCTCTAATGGACTCCTCTGTACGTCCGGCACGTTCCTTAAAAGGAACTCCTACCGCATTGAATTCTTCTTCCAGCCATCCAATACCCGCACCCATTATGGCNCTGCCACGAGATAAGACATCTAAGGACGCCCATTCTTTNGCTACATATANCGGATTACGTTGAGGCAGTATCATCATACCTGTTGCAAGTCGTAAGTTTTTGGTCATACCTGCCGCGTAGGAAAGGGCAACTACTGGATCAGGCATAGATGCTGTTT
Source organism: Pseudomonadales bacterium (assembly GCA_016765265.1). Classification (GTDB taxonomy): domain Bacteria; phylum Pseudomonadota; class Gammaproteobacteria; order Pseudomonadales; family DC-out160; genus DC-out160. The sequence continues at coordinate 6,243 of JAESQG010000231.1, forward strand.
CACCACCAGGGAAACTGCCGTCTTTGCTATAGGGGTACTTAGACTTAAAGTCTTGGGGCAAAACCACGTGTTCAATGGCCCAAATAGATTCTATGCCCACTTCTTCGGCGGTTAACACTAAACTTTCAAAAAGGTCTGGTGTGGCATAGGGACCAGCGGTGGCAAAAGATATTCCAAATTTCATAAACATACTCTCTCTAAAAATGACGACGATGACTGCAAAATTAAAAATATACACTAATGAATGAGCCGATCCACTGTTTATTTGCGGATATACAGTGCCGACGAGGTGGTTTTCGAAANTTTCTATTAAAGTAAAACTAGTGCGTGGAATGTGGCCAATACTTTNACAGTAAACGGGTAAGAGACTCAGGATATAACTTAACTAAGTGATTACCCTATAAATACCCGCTGGTTTTTAAAGGTTGGGCTTGGAATAACTTGATCCTGGCGTTCGGGTGGCACAGAATGGTCCTTATCCCAGAAGCAACAAAACCCATCTTCATAACAAAACCATCTTCATAACAAAACAAGGGAAGGACAGATCAATGGCAATGGATATAAAAAAGTTAAAGGGCATTTTACGTAAACAAGCAGATTCCCCTGTGAGTGGGGAGGTCACAGTGGAGCGGCAGCGCAAAGCGATGGAAAAAACTGCTTTCCCTGTAGCCGAGGATATAAAGGTTGAGCCTATAGAGGTGGCAGGTTTGCCTGCCGAATGGATTAATGCTCCAGATGTGGATTCCACAAGAGCGATACTCTATCTCCATGGCGGTGGATATGTTATGGGTTCTTTGAACACGCATCGGTCCTTAATGGGTGAAATTTCCCGAGCTGCAAAAGCGTCGGTACTGGGCTTAGAGTACAGCTTAGCGCCAGAAGACCTTTATCCAACCGCGGTTAATGATGCGGTGGCAGGGTTCAAGTGGTTGCTCAGCTCAGGGTACTCCGCAGAAAATACGGCTATCGCTGGAGATTCAGCGGGTGGTGGATTAACCATGGCAACTATGGTTGCGCTGGATAATGAAGGAGAATCTTTGCCGGGTGCCGCGGTATGCCTCAGTCCTTGGTCCGATCTAACTTGCAGCACTGAAACCTATAAAACCCGCGCCGAAGATGACCCTATGATACAGCAGTCGGGTATTGCCGATATGGCGGGTGTTTATCTGGGAAATGCAGATGCAAAATCGCATACCGCTTCGCCTAATTTTGCCGACTTGACCGGGTTTCCACCCTTACTTATACACGTTGGGGATTCGGAGGTGCTACTGGGTGATTCCCAAGATTTACATAAGCAAGCGTTGGCTTGTAATGTTGATAGTACCTTGGAAGTATGGGACGAAATGATCCACGTTTGGCACGCGTTTCATCCCATGTTAGATGAGGGTAAACAAGCCATAGTAAGAATTGGCCAGTTTTTACAGGAAAAATGGGCTAAATAACGGCAACACGATNTAAAGAAAACCGACNAGNAAAAAAGGCCTACATTTCCAGTAGGCCTTTTTTTTACATCCCAGTACACTNCATTGCTCTATTGAGCTGTCGTTCCTCCATCCACCACTAGTTCGGATCCCGTCATAAAAGAAGCATCGTCTGAAGCCAGATACACAATTCCATTAGCAATATCTGAGGGAACACCTAAACGGCCAATGGGGTGAGCTGANTCCATTGCTTTTCTAACCCTTGCTGCGTTTTCAGGTCCACGGGCTGAGTCGATAACCAAACGACCCATATCCGTATCTATCAGACCTGGATGAACAGAGTTGACGCGTATTTTACTAGAGGCAAATTCCAGAGCGCAGGCCTTAGTATAAAGCCGTACTCCGCCCTTACTCATGCAATAGGCTGAAGCTCCCTTNGCACCTGTTATACCCGCAACAGNAGAGACATTGACAATCGCGCTACCGGCATCAGACTTGGCTGCGCTTTCTTTAAGTGCAGATAATGCTGATTTCGTCCCTAGAAACACGCCATCTAAGTTAACTGAGCTCATCAAGCGCCAATCTTCAAGAGTCATATCTGCGGTGGACATAGTGAAGAATATGCCGGCATTATTCACCAGTACGTCGAGTCCGCCAAATTCATCCACGGCACTTTGCACCGCCTTTTGCCAATCGGCTTCAACGGTGACATCAAGGTGAACGTAAATAGCTTCACCACCAGCCACTTTGATTTCTTCAACTGTTGCTAATCCCACTTCGTCCAACAGGTCGGCTATAACCACCTTACCGCCACCAGCGGCAAAAACCTTAGCGGTTTCTGCACCCAACCCACGGGCCGAACCTGATATTAAAGCGACTTTACCATCTACTCTGTTCATTATATNTCTCTCTATCCATTCAAGTTCAGTTTATGTATCACTATGNATTNTTNCNGGGGGACTTACTGGGCCAAATAGCCGCCGTCCACTACCATTTCAGNGCCTGTCATAAAAGAGGAATCNTCAGANGCGAGATAACGAACNGCGTTAGCAATATCTTCTTCTCTTCCCAATCGCCCAATAGGGTGGCGGGCCACAATGTCATCAATAAATTTTTGACCACCGCCTTCAACACGTCTTTCAGCGGCGTCAACACCACCGCGCAACAGCGGTGTGTCGATAAAACCAGGATGTACGGAATTAACCCGAATTTTCGAGGGAGCTAGCTCCAACGCAGCGGCTTTGGATAGCAGTCGCACCCCCCCTTTACTTGCGCAATAAGCAGCAGAGCGAACCCCACCAATAAATCCCATTATGGAGGAGATGTTGATAATAGAACCGCCGCCTGACCACATGGATGCACGTTCTCTCAGTAGAGGAATCGAGTGCTTAATTCCAAGAAACACGCCATCCAAATTNATGCTGTTGAGTTGGCGCCAAGAGTCGAGTGANAGTTTTTCAATNGGTTTAGCTGCGCTTGCAACACCGGCGTTATTAACCAGAATATCNAGNCCCCCAAATTTGTCCGCGGCGAATTTTACTGCCGCTTCCCAATCCGCTTCAATGGCCACATCATGCTTGATAAATAGCGCCTCTCCACCTGCTGAAGCGATTTCATCCAGGGTAATTAATGCTTCTTCTTCCCTTAAATCGGTAATTAATACCTTAGCGCCTGCTTCAGCCAGTTTTTTNGCAGTCATGCCGCCTAGGCCCCTAGCGCCACCACTTACCAGCGCAATCTTTCCTTCAACACTATTCATAGTCGCTTCCTTGTTGGTTTATCATTAATGGTTGGTTTATCATTTATGATTAATTTAATGCTTATGATTTGGGTCGGTTTGTTTTATTTGATCCAGCAATGTTGTTTAAGATTATGAAGCAACATAGATTTGATGTCGACTATGGGTTATTACTGCCTTTTTGCTTTTTATCCCTGGTA
>JAESQG010000232.1 GCA_016765265.1 Pseudomonadales bacterium
CGGTGGCCAATTCGGTGCCGTATAATTTGATCATGCTGGCCTCGGTTCGAATGTCCTCCCCGTTGTCTCGTTTGGTAGCAGCTTCCCACAGCATCAACTTGAGACAATGTGTGCGAGTGACGGCATCGGCTACCCACCATTGAATGGATTGACGATCTGCCAGTAGGGTCCCAAAGGTACTGCGTTGATTGGCGTGTTCACAAAGCATATCCAATGTTCGGTTTGCCATGCCAAGACACCAAGCACCCATCTCCAAACGTCGCACTACTAGGCGCAATTGCATGGGGGCAAAGCCATAACCTTCTTTTCCCAACAGTTGACTGGCGGGAATACGACAGTCGTCAAAAACCACTTCATAATTATCATGACCGCCGATGAGTTTGATGCGCCTAGCCACTTCAAATCCCGGCGTGTCCTTATCCACGAGAAATGCGGATATGCCGCCGTGGGAGCCTTTTTCTTGGTCGGTTACCGCCATCACGATGGTGAAGTCGGCTTCGTTCACTTTGCTAATCCAAATTTTTCGACCATTGATAATCCAATCGTCTCCATCGCGCACAGCGCGAGTCGTCATACCTGCCGGGTCAGAGCCGGCGTTGGGCTCTGAAATAGCAATAGCGGAGATTGTTTCGCCGCGAGCGTAGGGCTCAAGATACTTTGTCCGCTGTTCGTCGTTAACCGTCGCCAGCATCATGTGAAGATTAGGGGAGTCGGGTGGGAAATTAAAGGGGACTGCGGTGTGTCCCAATGCTTGGTTGATTCCCACTAAGGCTATAGCGGGTAGATCAACGCCACCGGTTTCGGTAGGACAATCCAAAGCCCATAAACCCAGCTCACGACATTTTTTATGTAGGGGTTCTAGTTCTTCAGGTATGAGTTCGAACCTTTCGCCATTGGCTTCGCGTTCCAGTACAGCGGGCTCAAGGGGGAGTAATTCTTCCCTAACGAAGCGAGCGACGGTTTCATTGAGTAAACGGTATTCTTCATCGAGTTCGAAATTCATGTTTATTTTTTCCAATGAGTTTTCGGATTCAGTGTTTCGGATTGTGTGTTTGCAGTGGTAATTGTCCGTTGTTGTTTTNANTATCTGTAGTTATCTTTAATTATCTNTANNTATCTGTAGTTATCTGTAGTTATCTGTAGTTATCGTAGTTATTTGTAGTTATCGAAGTTATTTGTAGTTATCGTTTTTGACTTATGATCGATACGAACCAGAGGGATAAATAATTAACAAATTAAAACTAATTCTATAAATACCTAATTTCAACTCGTAAGTGCAACTCACTTTTTGCCAGAACTCAAAATATGTAGGGGAAATAAACTGCTGAAATCAAGGCCGATTGACTCGGCCGGTTGTCAAAAAATATCAGTGTTCTATCAGCTTACTGCTGCTGCTTCTGGAGCTGGAATTAGGTGGGTGGGGGTGGAGATATAGCGGTACTGGATAACGCCGTTGGATACCTCTTCCGCTACGTGTCCGTCCTCTTGGAGTAGGTCGCAATGGCCGAGTATTTCAGACATGACAGGCACCAACTGATCTTTCCAGGCTCTAGGGAAAAGTGATTTGCCTACCTCCATGGGGTTCATCAAACCGCCTTCTTCCAGAATGCGACTGATTTTGAGTAGTCGTCGATCTGTTGCACCGCGGTAGGAGTTGATGAGGGCGAGATGATCTGTAATTGGCCCGCCGTGAGAAGGGTAGGTGACCCGTGCTGGGTAAGGCTCAACCTTGGTCAGTGATGCTTGATATTGTATTAAGGATTGCGGACGTACTGCTTCTTTTGATACGGGAATCTGCGCCAAGGTGACCGGGGTAATGTGCGGCAACAAATGATCGCCAGAGAAGATGACTCGCTCTTCCTCTTGCCAATAGATGACTTCATCAGGGCAGTGGCCGGGAGTGTGTACCGTGCGCAGGTTAAACCCTGAGATTTCTACTAGTTCGTCATCTTTTAACAGGTGATCAATCTCTACGGGTTGGAAAGATTTTACTTTGTCGTAGCGACCTGAAAATGCTCTATCCATGGCCTCTTGTTCGACCCCCCACCGAGCATAAAAATATTGCTCTAACTCCTTAAGCTCTGGCGATGGATTGAAACGGTTTATAGTTAACTCTAGATCTTCATGAGCCCATACTATGCAGCCTGATTTCTCCCGAATGTGCCGTGCCTGTCCACAGTGATCGTTATGTCCATGGGTAAGTAATATTTTTGTAATATCCTCTACTCGGTAGCCTAGTTTAGCGAGGCCCTCGTTTAATGTCTTCCATGCCAATTTGGAGTTGATACCGGTATCGATTAAGATCAATTCATCAGAGTCTTTTTCTGGAAATATTAAATAACTATTAATGTCACCNAGACCGGCATAGCCGGTTGGTGTGGGGATGCGACCAATCCTAGGGGAGCTTTCAGCCTCACTAAAACGGCGTGCGTCAACAATTTCATCAGTTGCCATATATCAATTTGCGACCCACCTGGATCACCTCCTTTAACGGTTGGGTTGGTATTATGGCCAAAAATAAGGTAAATGGAAAGCTGTCTGAGGGCGAAGCCATGACAGTGACAGGGTAATGTAAATGTAAATTCCTCAAAATTTAGCCCACATGAAAGAGTAGGGAATCGCATATTGATCAGTATGTTGAGGCTGTTAGTAGGTTTAGATTTACTTTTTGTGTTAACACTGCGACTCTATCAATGCCTCAAATAGTTCACCTTTAATAGAGTATTTGTGTATTCAAAACACTTGTTTACTAACAATCGTTTATCTAATTTAAACTTTCTAATCAACTACATTTATAGATTTAAAAGGGAGTGGTAACCATGGCTGATGATACAATTGAAAACCTCAAAGTTAATAATCCATTTGCAGTGAGCCCCGAGTGGCTAGCGAAAGTAACAGAAGATATCGTTGATCCCGATCGGGTTATTATCGATACCCATCACCACTTATGGTCTCCTGGAGGCTTGATCGAGTACTCCTTGGAAGATTTTTGGGCTGATACGGGCAGTGGGCATAACGTAGTAAAAACGGTGTTTATGGAATGCCATGCGAACTATCACGAAGAGGGCCCAGAGCATCTACGCTCCCTAGGCGAAGTGGAATACGTCACAGAAATCGCTGATCGAACAGCACAAGACACCCATGGTAGAGCAGAGATCGCGGCTTTGGTCACTAGCTTTGATTTGAGAGAGGGGGACGGGGTTGAAGAGTTGGTGCACCGCCATGAGGAAACCAGCAAGGGTCGATTCCGTGGTATACGTCAGGCTTTGGCTAGTGCTAGACCTAATGAAGGCATTATGCTGGAGGCAGTGGGGCCAAAAGATCTCTACAAAGATCCCGATTTTGTTCGGGGGATGAAAGTGTTAGGGAAAATGGGGCACAGTTATGACTCCTGGCACTACCATTATCAAAANCCTGAGTTTNCNGCNCTAGCCCGGTCCGTGCCGGAGACCACTATGGTTCTTGATCATTTCGGTACTCCGCTAGGCGTAGGAATATATGCGGACAAGCGCGACGAAGTTTTTCAACAATGGAAAAAAGACATAGCTGAAATTGCAAAATGCGAGAATACGGTTGCTAAGCTAGGTGGTTTTGCCATGCCTGATAACGGTATGGGGTGGGGCGGCCGAGAACTCCCACCAACGTCGGATGAATTCTTTGACGCTCAAGCTGCCTATTACTTGCATGTTATTGAATGCTTTACTCCGGAGCGTTGCATGTTTGAAAGTAATTTCCCTGTGGATAAATTATCATTGTCATATCAAGTGTTTTGGAATGGGGTGAAAAAAATTGTCAAAGATTTTTCTGAAGATGAGAAGAATGCGTTATTTTCGGGTACGGCTACTCGGGTGTATCGTCTATAGTCGTTGGTGGAAAAATTTAGACGTTTGTGGAAAAATCTACGGTTTGGTCGTTCACGGTTTGAAAGTTTAAAAACTTGAAAGACAGATTAACAAAAACAAAAGCGATAGTTGTACGCTTATAAGTGAGGGAGTATTGATATGAAAATTGGGTTTATCGGAGTGGGTCACATGGGCGGCCCTATGTGTCACAACATTATTAAGAAGAGCGGTCATGAAGTCACTGTTTTTGATCTGAGCCATGCAGCCATTGAGGCGTGCGTGGAGCTGGGAGCAAAAGGGAGTGACTCTGTGGCTGAATTAGCCGCTAACAGTGATGTGATTTTTACCTCGCTACCCATGCCCAAAGATGTTGAAACCGTCGCTCTTGGTGCGGGGGGCATCGGCGAGAATGCAAAATCGGGAACGATCTATATAGATCTCTCCACTAACTCGCCGACGGTAATCCGCAAAGTAGCCGCAGAATTAGAGAAGAAAGGTATCACCACCATCGATGCGCCTGTATCGGGTGGTGTAATCGGAGCCACCAAGGGCACTATCGCTATTATGGTGGGTGGAGACAAAAGTACCTATGAAAAGTGTTTACCCCTTTTTGAATCATTCGGTGAGAATATTTCTCACCTAGGTGAGCTAGGCTGTGGCTGTATCGCAAAAATCGTAAATAACATGATTGCATTCTGCAACATGGCTGCTGGTGCAGAGGGCTTGCTGTTAGGCGTAGCCGCTGGAATCGATCCTAGCGCACTAAACCAAGTCATCCGCAACAGCTCAGGCAACAGCATGGGCTATCGGGGCGTGGCGTACACCACGCTCAAAGGTGATTGGACACCCAGCTTTGCGTTGGACTTGGCCTACAAAGATATGCATTTAGCGTTGGAATTAGCAGATGAATTATCTATACCACTTTCCATCAGCCCTCAAGTGCACAATTTGATGCGTATGGCACGGGGTATGGGTTATGGCAAAGATGATGCGACAGCCATGATACGGGTGTATGAAGAAACAATGAAAATTGAAATTCGCAAATAAACCTTTTTTTACTCTATATAAATTGAATTAAGGAGAACAAATACCATGTCAGATCCCGAAAAACGTAAAAAAGGAATCGCTCTTTTCAAACGAATAACAGAAGGACAGCCAAGAAATCCATCGTCCAGCCGTTCTTCAGTACCTGCAGATTTTTCCCGCTACTCAATGGAACATCTATTTGGAGACGTATGGCAGGGAGAAGATCTGGATTTTCAGGCGAGATCAATGATCACCTGTACCGTCCTAGTTTCTCTAAACAGAGAAGCGGAATTGCGTATCCATTTCCCAGGTGCAAGAAATTTAGGAATAGAGCGAGTAAAAATCGAAGCCATGATTACACATGTAGCTCATTACGCTGGCTGGCCCGCCGCAGCAAGCGCATTCAGAGTATTGGGAGAAGTTTGGCCCAAAGAAGAAGAGAAAAGTTAGTTGTTAGAGTATGACATCCATTTTAATAGTTACGGTTATGTGTGACGCCCATTGGTTATGTATGACACCCATTGAATCCGTTTAGTTAGTAATATGTCATCCAGACGATTCTTATCTTGGTGTTCATTAGTCATCAAGTTAAAGGTTTGATTGAATTAGTTGGGAGCGTGAATTTATTGGGGGTGTTAGAGGTTAGCGGCTAAAATGGATGTCATTTAATATTGAGGTACGCTTAGTGCAGTGTGGTTATAGTGGGCCAAGAGATATGGGAGAGAATGGGCGAGTTATTGGATAAACATGAATGAATCCAGATCTCATCGACTTTAGGGAAATAAAAAATTAAAGAGAAAGGAGTCGTTGTTTTCCTAGAGATTCCGAAGTCATACGGTGAGTTGAATTCCCCATTTATTGGTAGGGATACGCTTGTAACCTAATTTGGTGGCTGCCTTCCTTATCTGAAAGGCCGTGCCCACAAGCGATTTAAATAGACTTTCAAAATTTTGGGTTAGGTAAAGCCAGTGTTTTGGGTCTATTTGCATACGCTCTAAAATACTGGGAAGATCGATAGTTATAGAACCATGTTTATCGTCGCGAATACTTCTCCCAGTCCAATCCACCAGTTCTAAATAGTCTAGTAATCGAAATGGTATGCCTTTCGGCATTTCATTTTGTGGATTCCCTGCGAAGGGAAAAAGGGAAGTAACCTGTTGTCCAGTGCTATTAGGTTCTGGGGCGGATCGAGCTCTTTCAACGCGGTGTTTTATGCTGGTGTGTTGGGATGTTTCCGGCGTGTCCGCCATCTTAGCGCGAAGAGGGTTTAAGTCAACGTATGCCATGCAAGCGATAACTGCTTGCTCATCTAGTAAAGCTTGCGATTTAAAGCGACCTTCCCAAAACCGTCCAGTACAGTTGTCTTCTCTATTGGCCATGCGAGCAGTTGATTCGTTGAGAATACGCATAAACCAGCTAATATCTAATAATCTTGCTCGCCATAGTTCTGTAAACTTGTAGACTAGTTTTATTTCTGCTGGACACAATGAGGTGGGGTCTAGGATGTAACGTTGAGTAATAGGATTACCTTTAGTGAGTTGATGCCAACGTTTGATGACCTCATTCGTTGACCAATTGGTGGCAGAATTCCTGTCAATGTGTAGGACGAGGTGGGTATGGTTTGTAAGTACGGCGTATGCGCATACATCAATTGCAAAGACAGAACCAAGGAAAAGTAATTTATCTTCAATCCATTGGCGGCGGTGTTCTACGTTTTTACCGCGGCTGTCGGTTCCACAAAGAAACGCTTGGCGAACACAACGTGAAACGCAATGGTAGTAAGGTGTCGCATCAAGAGAGACTAATTCCTTTCTAGGTTTTGGCATTCAATCCAGCCTCGGGTTATTTCGTGAAACTTATATACTGTATGAATATATAGTGTTTGGTGGCCGAGTCAATACCTATTTTTAACCGGTGCTAGATCGGGTACGTTTATTTAATTGGAAGTATTCTAGATAGGCACTACCTGCCTGTTGTTGGTCAACAATGCTAAAAAAATGTTGGTTTAACCCGTGCGATGATGTATTACACACGATTTGAATTCACCTGTAATTAGATAACGTGGGTGTCTTAGTTATTGTTAAAGAAAGGTGGGTGTCTTAGTTATTGTTACGCGGATTAAATTACATCAGATTCTGGACTAAGCCGATAATACTGATGGTTAACAATGCTAACCCAATCACCCTGAAAAAAATTGATGTATCTGCTTTGATGATGTAATCGTGAAAACGTAAACCGAACATGTTTCCTAACGCAGCGCACGGTAAAAGCCAAATCTGGTGAATCAATTGTAAATCCACCTCAGCATAAATAAAGGCAATCATTTTGACTGCTACCATTACAAACCAGAGTACGAATAAAGTATCTCGCAATTGAGTTATTTTAACGTGCCGGGAGAATACTGTAATAATGAGTGGAGCACCAATCAAGGATGCGCCCGTGATATAAGCCCCCGCCGCTAAGAATATATTGTCTAGGATCTTGCTATTGCTGGTAAAGGGTTTATTCAAAATGTAGGTAACAGAATAAAACCCGACTATGCTGAAAATGATAATGCTCATTAGATAATCGGGCAACGTAATAAGTCCCAGTACTCCAATAACCATGGGGATAATCATGACACCCGATGTCTTTTTCAAGTATCCCCAATTAACCGTTCCCTCCTCTGCGGTACCTTGCTGAAGAGGAAACTTGTCTGGCATAGATGCGTGGCGATGTGCTCGAAAGCGAGCAGCATTATTTTTGAAAACCGTAATAGAAGAAAACACCAGTAGATGTATGGCTATAATCGGCAAATAGACAATGGGCTCGTTGTTTATCATTAATAAAAAAGGCAGGGATAGGACAGCGCCGCCAAAACCCAAGCCCGAACGAACGAAGCCGCTCCAAATAAAAATAATAGAAATTAAAAAATATTGTAAATAACTAAGATCTGACATGCTTTCCTGTAAGAGGTCGCGGGTTAATGTTTCGCAATAAATGGATAGTTTGAATCTAAATAGCGCGCGATTGTATCAGAAATTGATCAGTTAATTCTTCTGCTGAGAATTCTTTTTTTAAGAAATACCGCGTAAAAAGGTATGAAGTAGGGGGACAATCTGGCAAGTGGTTGTTTTATGCTCGGCCAACGGTTGTGACTAGAGATGGGTGTCCTATTTTCGGAATTGCAAGTTTCGGAATTGGACGGAGTTGCTAAATAAGAATGGGTGTCTTAAAACCTGTAGGTTTGATAAACGGAACTAGGGGAAGTAATGAATTTATTTGACGACAACATTGATACACCTATAAACCTGTTGCACAAACAAGGCACTGTCAATTATTACGGGCCTCTTATGGCGGTGGAAGAAGCTAATAGATATTTGACTGTGTTGCTAAACGAGGTTGAATGGAAAAATGATGTGGCTGTCATGTTTGGTAAGCGAATTATAACTAAGCGCAAGGTGGCTTGGTATGGTGATAAACCCTTTAAGTATACTTATTCAAATACGACAAAACTGGCGCTACCTTGGACGAGGGAACTTTTATATTTAAAAGAATTAGTGGAAGAAACGGTTGGGGATACTTTTAATTCATGTTTACTCAACCTGTACCATAATGGTGCGGAAGGCATGGCCTGGCACAGTGATGATGAAAAGGAATTAAAAAAGAATGGAGCAATCGGTTCTTTAAGTTTTGGAGCTGAAAGAAAGTTTGCTTTTAAGCACAAACAGAGTAAGGACACAGTTGCCCTGTATTTACAACACGGTAGCTTGTTAGTGATGAAAGGGTGCACCCAGCGCTACTGGGCGCACCGATTACCGCCAACGAAAATGATCAGTACGCCTAGAGTTAATTTGACTTTTAGAACGATGTTGGAGGAGACGTAGTCTAAGTAACCCTCATTTCCTGTGGATTCTTTACACCCCCGTTGGCGCATGAAAGGTGCCAAAGCTATCTTTCAGCACATCACAAATTTCTTGAACCGTGGCATATTGCCTAACAGCTTCAATTAACGGCTCCATTAAATTAGATTCTCCATCTGCGGCATTTTTCAAAGCAACTAGAGCGGCATCCGTTGTGGCTCCATCGCGTTTTGTTTTAATAGTCTTAATGCTTTGCTCCTGATAGGCGTAGGTTTCTTCGGAGTAGGGGTGCATCATGGTCTCGTATTCAGAGCGGTCTGTTTCGTCGCGAGCGTAATTGGCACCCACCATGACTTCTTTACCGTTTTTGATTCGCGCCTCCCACATACAGGCCTCTTCGGCAATTTTACGTTGCAGGCGTCCGTCTTCAATCCACTGCACTGCACCGCCGGTATCGACTATGTCATTGACCACTAGGTCAAGTTCATCGAGAATATCCTGAGTGAGTTTTTCGATAAAATAGGATCCTGCGAGGGGATCGGCTACCTTAGTCACCCCCGATTCGTAGGCCACTACCATCCGAACATCCAAGGCATTTTGAATGGCCTCTTCCGTGGGGATTTCATAGGCCTCATCGTAGCAGGGTAGTTGCATGGATTGGCATCCGCCGAGAACGTTGGAGAGGCAGTTGAGAGCGATGCGTCCTACGTTGGCGATGGGGCGTTCAAAAGTCATGGCGTCGGTGTCACCGCCCATGTGAATTCTCAATTGCTGCGTCTTAGGGTTCTTACTGCCATAGCGCTCTTTAGCGGTTTTCGCCCAAAAAGTTCGCATGGCTCTCATTCGACAAATGCTTTCGAAAAAATCTCGATTCGAGCAGCTGAGCCAGGAGAATTGATGGGCAAATTCATCGATGTTGTAGCCTCGTTTCACTATTTCATCACAATATGCAATTGCATTAGCAAATTTGTAAGCATCGGATTGAACCATGGTGGCACCGGCGCTTTTCATATGAGCACCNGCAATACTGATNGGATTAAATTTGGGNGCTTNGNTTAGNCAATATTCCACGATGTCTCCNACGAGCCGCATGGAAGGNTTAGGCGGGTAGAGGTAACATCCTCNGGCGACAAACTCTTTTAGGATATCGTTTTGTACNGTGCCTCGANTTTTGTCNGGTGAGACNCCNTGCTTTTCTGCTGTGACTAAATACATCGCAAGTATCACNGCCGCAGTTCCATTTACCGTAAAGGAGGTGCTGACCTTATCTAAAGGAATTCCTTCAAACAGCGTTTCCATATCAGCAAGAGAATCAATTGCAACTCCTACGCGCCCCACTTCGTGTTTTCCTAAAGGATTGGTGCTGTCCATTCCCATTTGGGTAGGAAGATCCAGGGCTACACTGAGGCCCATTTGNCCGGCGTCCATCAGATCTTTAAACCAAATATTCGAGTCTTTACTACTACCAAATCCCGCGTATTGTCGACGGGTCCATAGACGGCTTCGGTACATGCCTTCGTGGATGCCTCCGGTGTAGGGGTATTGGCCGGGCGGGGGAGGTGGGATTTCTTTGACATCGTCAGCGGTGTAAAAAGGTTTTAGTGGTAGTCCAGAGTAACTCAAATCATTTTCATTTTCGTCGTTAAAGTGTTGTCGTCCACGCCAGCTGGTATCCGCTTGTATTTTACCGCCCACCTCTTCTTTATTGACTGACATAATGTTGNCCTCGCCTATGTTTGAGTGATTGTATAATTAGACTTTACTACGCTTTTTTAACTGCCTGTAAANTGTGTCTTAACTGCCTGTAAATCGGGGTTTTCTTTTCTCAAGAAAAGCNGCTTTACCTTCGCGGAAATCGTTGCTAGTAAATATTTGTTGTCTGATTTCAGCGATTTCTTGTTTAATTTCTTGTGACTGTTCTGCTGGATCACCTTGCATAATTAACATACGTTTAATGGCTCGAATCGATAAGGGTGCGTTGTTGACGATTTCCGCTGCCATTTTGTAGACTTCTTCCGCCTGTTGGTCGGCATCGATAATGTAGTTTATTAGACCCATCTTTTGAGATTGTTCGGCGGAATAAATACGCCCCGTTAAAAACATCTCTTTGGTGTTGGCCATCCCCACTAGGCTGATAAATCGTCCCAGTCCTTCGTAGTTATAAATAACACCCAGTTTGGCCGGTGGTATACCAAATCGCCCTCTCGGATTAGCGATCCGTATGTCACAGTTGGTAATTAAATCACAGGCGGCGCCTATGGCGTATCCATTAAGATAGGCGATAGTGGGTAATGTGCTATTACGAATGCAGGCATAGGATTTTTCTATAAAGTCACCCTCAGCTCCAGGTGTGCTGTCGCCGATTGTGCTTATGTCGAAGCCAGATGAAAATGCTTCATCTCCGACGCCCCGTATCACTACTGCGCGGACCTCTGAGGGTGGATNNGTNAANAATGCACCTANTGATTCTAGAATGTTGAGAGACAATGAATTTTTCTTTTCCGGGCGGTTTATGATTAGCGTTGCGATGCCTTCTTTAATCTCAATCAATAATTCGGCATTTGTATTCACTTAATATTCTTCCTTTGAGTGTCGGTAGAGGGAGTATTAATCCACGAGTTTATTGATGCTGGAGATGATTTCTTCATAGGAAGAGCCTCCCGCAAAAATAGCAGCAACTCCTAAAGCCTCTAGTGCGCCATAGTCACGTTTTGGAATATTACCGCCGACAATGACTTTCATATGCGCCGCATCAGCCTCGCCGAGCGCCTTGATGACTTCTTCGGTCAAGCCCACATGAGCCCCCGATAAATAGCTGAGTCCTACAATATCCACATCTTCTTGGATGGCTGCGCGGGATACCATCTGGGGCGTTTGATGTAGGCCGGTATAAATGACTTCCATACCTGCATCTCGGAGTATGTTCACTAGTACTTTAGCGCCTTTGTCATGTCCATCAAGGCCGGGTTTAGCGACCAATATTCTTATTTGATGTGCCATATTATTTGCCGACTTCCTTATGTCCTGTGAGTTTTATCTCGCAGATTGATTTAGCATGAAGTTCAGTGTGAGTGGTAGAAGATCTTCGATAACGGCATGTCCCGCGTCCACTCCATTCTCCACTTTTTTCATTAAGTCATTAATCTCTTCACTTTGCTCACACGCAGTGACCAATGTTTCTCTCATTAAATGCTGCAGTTGACTGAGCAAATCTTCCTTGCGACGTTCTTTGCGACGACGATCTAACTCACCACTTTGTTGAATAAAGTCTTTGTGCGCATTGATGGTGNTGAGCATTTNTGAAACACCTTCTCCAGAAATACCNTGAGTAGGGCAAACAGGGACTTCCCAGATTGCTTNACNCGCATTTTCTCTTCTACTAAATTGCCCACTAGTGGAATATTTTAAGTGCAGTATACTTTTTAGAGCAGTGACCACCTGAGGCGCTCCATCTCTATCTGCTTTATTTACGACAAAGATATCTGCAATTTCCATCAAACCTGCTTTCAACATCTGAATGGCATCACCGCCTTCTGGAACAAGAACCACACATACGGTATCTACGGTTTGCATGACATCTAATTCAGTTTGGCCGACACCCACTGTTTCAACCAAGATAAAATCTTTGCCGGAAGCATCGAGAATCTTAATAGCGTCCTTTGTGGCACGGGCCAATCCACCATGACTGCCACGAGAGGCCATACTGCGAATATAAACATCAGGATCTAGATAATGCTCTTCCATTCGAACTCTATCGCCCAGTACCGCGCCGCCGGTAAAGGGGCTGGAAGGGTCAATAGCGATAATACCCACGGTAAAGTTTTGTTCACGCAGGTGCTGAGTCAGTTGGTTCGTTAAGCTACTTTTACCTGCGCCCGGCGGGCCGGTAATCCCTATAGCGTAGGCATTGCCCAGCATGGGTTGAATGGTTTGCATAATTTCAGGGACTTTGGGGTCGTTACGCTCCGCAAGTGAAATTAATCTTGCGAGTGCTGCCTCACTCCCATTGCGCATTTTTTCAATGAGTTCCACTAGATAATGACCGCCTTAATTGATGGTTTGGGGTCAACAATACAGTGAAGCTGTAACATTTTAAACAGTGATGAAAAGGGACTAGGTTGGGGAGGGATAAAACAAGCGTTATTAAGTGAGCTATAAGTGTTGGCGAATTCTATTCACTCGTCAAGATTAAATAAAATTCGCCGAATTTTTAAGGTTAAAATCACTCAGGTTTGTAAGTAACCTTAGCTTGAGACAATACTTCGTTACCTTTTTGAGTCTCGGCGACGAGAATTGCTTCTCCTTTGCCGTCGTCCCAAATTTTGGTAATGATCTGATCTCCCATGAATACTTGATCAGCAAAACGCGCACTGATAGAAGTAAAGCGCGCTGGATCGCCACCACATAATGCTTTAAGTGCTGCCCGGCCAACAAATCCGTAAGTACATAAACCGTGTAAAAAAGTAGATTTAAAGCCGCCCATTTGGGCAAAAGCAGGATCGATGTGGATGGGATTACGATCACCGGTTAGACGGTATAAAGCGGCTTGTTCCGGATGGGTAATATCTTCAATCACGTGATCAGGTTCACGATCCGGTGGCTGATTTTTGCCTTCGGTTGAGGGTCCACGTTCACCTCCGAATCCACCAGCACCTCGAATGAACATGGTGGAGTGTACCGAGAAAATCGGTCCATCCTTATCGCTGACTTCTCCAGTTACACCCAGCACGGCAGCTTTACCTTTGTCCCATACTTCAGTGATCGAGCCTACCGCTTCCGCTTTTTTACTGTTTGGCGGGATAGGGCGGTGTAAGGTGATAGATTGTTCGCCGTGTAAGAGCATTGCTAAATTTAACTCAACATTTGCCACCAATCCGGCCATGGTGATCATGCCTGGTACAACGCCAAACGTAGGTAGTACCTTGGGGCCTTTTCCTTCATAAAGAAAATCCAGTTCTTCATCTGGCTTGGCGCCTACAGCTACAGCGTAGAGTTGGCATTTATCTGAGTCCCAAGTTACGGGAATGGGATCAAACTTTATACCGACCAAATCACTTGATATTTTTTTGCTCATAACATTTTCTCGACTGTTATTTTTCCGGCTCATTATTCTAGTCTTACGATGTAGCAAGTATGACGATGTAGCAAGTATGACGATGTCATCACGCACTACTGAAGTAAAATCACCAGGGATTTATATTCTCAAATTAATACAACCTTAAGGTACGAAAAGCCTGGGTAGAGTAATACCTATTTTAATTCACATCTACCTCTAGACTTGTCCAATACCAAATGAGTCTGAAGTATACCCTTGTTTCTAATACGAAATGAGTCTTAAAAGGTGAAATGAGCTCAATTCCTGTTCATGA